>JYNY01000233.1 GCA_000954095.1 Candidatus Omnitrophus magneticus
AAATATTATTCCATTTTCCTATACAACTATCATTTACATTTATCCCGCTATAAAGCTTTATTACTTCATTCGAAGTAAGACTCTTTGTATACACTGAAATATCTCCTAAGTCTCCGTTCCAGTAATATCCGCCTCCTGAATATTTGCCAAAAAATATATCGCTGGTAAATTGTAAATCAGTTGATTCAGGCGCGCCGCCTGTTTCGCCAATACCATCAACATATATTGTTATTCCTTTATCGCGCTCCATTACCGCTACGACATGATGCCACTCACCGTCAGCTATCTCAGTACTATTCTGAAAATAACTCTTCCCCACTGAAAGACCTATCTTTTTTTCATATATTTCTAAATACGCTGTTGTTGTGCCATGCGCGGAATAAATCATGTGTTCCCCATTATCTTGAACACTTATCTTAACCCACGCGCTTATTGAAAAATCCCCTGTTCCAAAATTTAATTCAGAAGAATTCGGTACTTCCGCGTAATCATTACCGTCTAACTCCAGCCATCCGCTAGGGAGTACCGGGTCTGGTTTAGTGATATTACCGCGCAGTTTCGCGCCATGTATTATGGCGTTATTATTATTCGCGCTCGTGTCTTCTAAATTATCAGGCAGTAAAATATTATTCCATTTTCCTATACAACTATCATTTACATTTATCCCGCTATAAAG
>JYNY01000234.1 GCA_000954095.1 Candidatus Omnitrophus magneticus
GCTTTATAAGGAAAAAGTTCCTGCCACAGGCGTTCGTCAAAAGTTTGAGTTAAACAGCGTTTCTTATTTAATTGAATATTCAGAAGATGGATTATTATCTATCAGTAACAGTAGCCTGACTGAAGAGTGTGTAAGAGATTCCGCGGGCGTATACACAATATCCGTCGTGAAGAATTCAGCAATGATTAATGAGATTGGGAAAATAAGCGGACAGTAAATATTAAAAGATTTCCCTTAAAAAAATTTTAATTTAACAAGGAGGTTTGCCAATGGAGATTTCTCAA
>JYNY01000235.1 GCA_000954095.1 Candidatus Omnitrophus magneticus
ATTATAGCCTGTTTTCACACCTTAACCAGTGGTCTGAATTCAGGGAAGCATTATAGGGCAAGCCCCATACCACCTCCCTTACTACATTATCTATTTACACAAAAGATTATACACTCCCAAATGCGGTGATGAGTCAAGTCTGGATAGCGATGATATATTATTTGTAATACTCCCTCCGCTATTAATATTTGCTATTTCTTGCGCGCAAGAACGAACAAGAGCCAGATGCCAAGCAACAGCTAGACAATTTGTACAAACAAATTGGCCGTCAGCAGGTTGAGATTGATTGGCTAAAAAAAAAGCTTGGACTATAAGTCGCGAGCAAAAAATATTGTTCATTGACAAAAATAATACGGAATTGAGCGTTCGCCAGCAATGCGAATTACTGGGGTTCAATCGGTCGAACTTATATTATCAGAGACAGGAAAAAGAACTTTTGGATGAACACCAGCTTCGCAGAGCAATCGACGAACAGTTCATGAAAGATCCATGCGGCGTTATTAAAATGATGAAGTATTTACGGCGTTTGGGGCATACCGCTGGGAAAAAATTGATTCGTCGGCTTATGAGGTCGATGAACCTAGTGGCGATCTATCCAAAGCCACGGATAAGCCAGAAACATCCGGAACACCGTATTTACCCGTATCTGCTGAGAGGTGTTGAGATTGTCCGAGTTAATCAAGTCTGGGCCACTGACATCACGTATATTCAGCTCGCCAGAGGGTATTGTTATCTAGTGGCTATTATGGACTGGTTCAGCCGTTATGTTCTTTCTTGGCGGCTTAGTAACACACTGGATGCGTCTTTTTGTGTGGAATGCCTTGATGAAGTTTTAAAAAAATATGGCAAGCCAGAGATATTTAACAATGATCAGGGTACACAGTTCACGTCGATGGAGTTTATCCAAAAGCTATTGGACGCAAATATTCGAATAAGCATGGATGGACGTGGCAGGGTCTTTGACAACATTTTTATTGAGCGTCTCTGGCGTACGGTTAAATACAGTAATATTTATGTTCATGAATATCCAACAATGAGAGACGCGCATGATGGCCTAAGGATATATTTTAATGGGTACAATACCGAAAGGCTTCATCAGTCTCTATATTATCAAACGCCATGGGAGGTGTATTACGGGATAAAATTTTGCCAGCCATCACAAGGAAACTCTTTGAGTTTACCGTAAAAATTTTATACTGTTTACTCGGATGGCTGGTTTTGAGATTATTAACCAAGAACGTGTGGATACTGGCGTTCTGGAGACAAGATTGTGGATAACCCCAAAGCGGTTACCCACAACTTGTCATCCATCACTTGTATAACTGTTACACAGTTATACACAGTCTCCACACTTACTACTACTATATTTATGTTTACAAAAATAAACAGACCAGAAAAAGGAGGTATATCTTACAAGAAAAAAATAGATAAGGTGGAAATCTTAAAAATTTTTTTTCACCTTAAATTTGTTTAATTTTGGTCTGGACAAGGGAAGCATTATAGTATTCTTTACTGAAATTTTTTTTAGTATTAGCCATTGCATACCTGCCTTTGTTTTTTCTTATTATTATACTTCTTTTCTATCTTACCTCAATCCTGTCCGATAAAACTATTTCACCAAAAAACTAGTTGAAATTCCTTAATTTTAAAATCAGAAATTCTGGCTGGTGTTGCGCTTAACAGATCTATCAATGTCAACCTTGATAATAATGCTTCTTTTATTATCCTATGCAAATAAAATAACGATTTTTCATATTTAGATTGGTATTTTATATATGTCAAAAGTAAATAATATATCATCGCTATCCAGACTTGACTCATCACCGCATTTTTACTTGTTCCCAAAAATGTTTTTATTTGTAAATTCTGTTTTATCCATCTAAAAAATATTTCTATTTGCCATCTTGTTTTATATATTTGTACGATCGTTTTAGCTGACAGTTTAAAATTGTTGGTAACAAAACTAACTACTTCGTCACTTTTTTCATCTAAAAATCTTATCATTCTTAAATTCTTTTCATATTTTTTATTTTCTAGTTTTATTTTTTCATCAGACAATATCCCGTCTTTCATTGCCTCTAGATGCTGTCCGAGAACTGTATATTTTAGATTGTTTTTTAATTTAGTCACAAAATAACTCTTAGAAAAGTCAATATTACTCCATAGTTCAAGGTCTGTATACGCACGGTCAAAACAATATATGCTGTCCGGTTTAATATTTAATTTATCCTTAGCTATTCTTATATCAGAAATATTCCCTTCAGTTATCACTG
>JYNY01000236.1 GCA_000954095.1 Candidatus Omnitrophus magneticus
CGCTTTCTCCTTCTTTGACTTCTTTTATCTCCACATGACTCGCGCTCTCGCATATGTCTAAGCTATTTTCTCCGCCATGTAACACTTCCTCTAACTTTTTCTGCACCGCGTCTACTAACGCTTGCCCTCTATTTATCTCGCCTTTCGCGTATAACTCGCTATTTTTACTCACCGCGTCTATTAACGCCAAAACCACCATATCAGCTCCTAAATGCCCATACACTGTGTTTACTACTTTAAATCCTCTTTGGCTGTTTGATTTATCCAATAACTTGTCCTGCCTTCTTCCTGCCTGACTCGCGACTCTTCCGCTTGATTCATCCGCTTCTTTAAACGCCTGATTCATTTGCGCGCTTGTTTTCCCTTCTCCCGGATTTATATACCCGGTTGTGAATTTAAATATTTCTACTTGCGCCTTGCCATTCACCATTTTTAATATCGCTGAATATATCTCGTCCGGCGGCCCGCGCGCTAAATATACTCCTTTCTCAACTTCTTTTGGATTTGCCATAAATTGATCTATCAATAGCCCTAAACTCTTTAACTTTAATACTCCGTTATTTTCTTCTATCTCCATATCCTTATAATATTCTTTTCCCTTAAATTGGGAGTTTAAATTTTCCACTCTTTTTTTAGCTATTTCTTTATACTCGCCTTGTTCTCGCACATTTATCGGCAGTTCCAGACCCCCTAACGCCTCGCCTACAGCTATCATTCTTATACTTTCTACCACGCTATCTTTACTGTATCCACCTTCTTTACTCGCTTCTAGTAAATATTTTGATATTTCCTCTATTGTTTTTTTGTTTTTCAATTCCTCTTCAGTATTCTTATTTTTTAAATATTCACTTAGTGATTTTTCTGATACCTGTTTCATCTTGTTTAAAAAATCTTCTCGCTCTAATATCCCGTATATCCGCGTGGTTTCCGTCGCATCAATCTTCTCTTCTAAATATTGATAAAATCTTTCCGCGTCACATATCTTTTCTGACACTAAAATCTTTTTTACCGCTATTTCTTCCTCTTTCTTTTCTGTTTTTCTTACGTCTGGACAGACGTCTTTTATCCTTTTCGAGATCCTATCTAATTCTTTTTTCACTTCCCCTTCCGCTATACCCCTTAACTTCTCTATCTCATCACTCACTCTCACTATATTTAACCGCTCTCTTCTTACATCTACTTCCCTAATTTTTTCTTCTATTTTCTCGCGCGCTAATTCCATTAATAATGACTCTATTTCTTCTCTTCCATATCCCCATCCTTTTCCCGCACCGACTTGCTCCACTCCCATTAAATGCCCCACTAAATCTTTTATATTGCTTATTCCTACTAACGTTAAATCGGTTTCAGCTCTATTCAAAAATTTTAAATATTTTAATAACCCTTTACTCTCTTTTATTTTTT
>JYNY01000243.1 GCA_000954095.1 Candidatus Omnitrophus magneticus
ATAATATTTTTTATATATAAAATTAAAATTTTCACAATTAAAAATAAAAGTAATTTTTGCGTTAAAATTATTTCTTATAAATTTGACTTTTTAAAATATTCAGGCATACTTATTTTATAGAGTTAAAATAAAAATTAAATATAAAATAAAGTAAATATCTAGCTTTTAAATTAAAAACTAAAATTCTTTTAATGCAAAAATTTAAGATGCTTTAATAAGAGAGGTGAAAGTCATTATGGATAAAATAAAAATATTTATAATAATATTTCTTTTATATTTTAGCGGGATGGCTGTCTCTCAAGAAACAAAAAAAACTTTTCCTGAAGAAGATACTCAAGTCATACAGGTAATCTCCAACAACGAAACCCCAAAAAACGCTTTTAAAATAAAAAATTTTAATCTGCCTGAATCGCTAGGCGAAATAACAGATTTTTTTTATGAGCCATCGGAAAAATTTATTTTTCACATAGAAAAGGCGAATTACGATTATGAAACAGAACAAAAAATATCTGAAATAATAGAATACCTTTACAAAAAATATGAAATTGTCGCGGTAAACTTGGAAGGAGGCATCGGCGGGTACGATACAGCTATATTTGATATAATCACCGATAAAAATATTAAAGACAAAATAATAGATGATTGACAGCAAGAAGGCAAACTAAACGGAGCCACAGTCTTCGCCTTGAAAAATCCGGGACAAATAACATTATGGGGGATAGAAGACGTTCTAGCATATCAAGACAATCTTAATCTCTATAAAGACTTCTTAACATACAAGGATGACGCGGTAAAACTTTTAAACCCTCTTGAAAATTTACTTAACAATTTAAAACTTCATATCTACACAAAAGATTTATTAAAATTCTCGCAGGAAAAAGAAAACTACAAAAACTGTCAGACCAATTTAAAAACTTACATAAAAACACTGTGCTTAAGAGCCGTACAAAATAAAATATCCATAACAGAGTTCAAAAATATATTAGCTTTTAACCAATCAACAAAATACGAAGAAGAAATAAATATTGGAAATATTAAAACGGAAAAAAATAATTTAATTAATGAACTATTAAACAAATTATCTTATACGGAAACTCAGGAACTTATCAAAAAAACTATTACCGTTAATAACGGTTTATTATCCCAAGAAGAGTTCTACGGTTTATTACTAACGAAAGCGTCTGAGCTAAAAATAGACCTCAAAAATTTTAAATCCCTTTCAACATATAAAGAATACGGAGAATTACGCGCAGAGTTTAATTCCATAGAAATACAAAATGAAATATCAAATCTAGAAATAAAAATAGAAAATAAATTATACACAAATGAACATCAAAAAACATTATCATCACTTTATAGAAAACTTGAAATTATTAAAAATATGTTTAATCTAATAGCCGTAGCTACTATAACGAACGAGGAGAGTGGCGAGGGCGATAATTATAAAGATTACCGCGATAATAAAAATATTTTCTCAATCGATGATTATATAACTTTCATAAAAAATACCGCTCCGAGTTACGGCATTAATATTGAATCTAACTTAGAAGAACTTAAACATCTAGATAAATACGCTAAAAACATCTATGAACTTTACTACTCTTATTTTCGGAGAAGTGAATATTTTTTAAAAAATATAAATTATGGATTTAATAATAAATCCGATCGGGCATTACTAATAACAGACAAAATACACACAAATAATTTAGCCGGCATCATGCGGGAAAAAAATATTTCATATATTTCTATCCGCCCAAATGTCAAAATAAAACAAGTCTCTCCAGCGGCTAACGAACAAATAGCATCTTCCCCTGATACAAACACTATGAATAAATTTTCACAATACCCGCGTACTGATTTTCTTTCAAATTTAGAAAAAAATATACTAGGAAATAAAAATATTGATTCCTATATAGACACAATCCGTATGATAGACATACTTAAAAAACAAAATAGCCTCTCGCTAAACAATACCTACATGCAAAATAATTCTTCTATAAAAAACACGCCTAAAAAAATAGCGATTGAGCTTACGCGCGCCGGCACAATAACCTCTAAAGAAACTAATTTTAAACCAACTGGGGACACAATTCAGAAAGACATAATTAAAACTCCATTAAACGACAAAATCACGAAACAAGCGCTGAGTATCGCCCAACATCTTTTTACGGACATAACAAATAATAAAATGATTAAAAATTCACCGCTCTTTTTAAAAAAATATAAAATAGAAAATAAACTTGAAATCATTGTATCCGGACTAAAAAACGAGGGTCTATCAAAAAGCTACATGAAAAATGACGGCACATTTGTGATAGTTATCAACAATAATAGAGATATGTATCATGATATCCTTAATAACGCTAGAATTTTAGCTGAATTAATCTGCCATGAATTGATGAAATCTATAGTAAATATGCCGATAAATGAAATAAAACAGGTTGAAATTTTACGCAACAATAGTTCGTTAACTCTTTTAAATCAAATCGAATTAAAAAGTATGACAATTGAAGAACTTCATAACATACAACCCAATCCTGAAACAGATCCTAATAATATTTATTTTAACGCGTCCCGCCTTGAAATAATAATACGGCAGGCAAAAAATTTACTAAACACGGTTAGGCCCAACAATCCTATAGCAATACTTCTATATGCGACAGAAAAACAGCTTGCTCAAGAATACTACATAAGACAAATAATACAAAAAGAAATAACAAAAACCCTCGCGAAAAAATACGGCAGTAATATAAAAATTTATTATTACACCAGCGGTAGCCAAAAATCATTGGATGAACAAAAAGAAAAAGCCCTTTCAGACAAAGAATTTAATAGTAATGAAAACTCGCGCCTTATCATTTACGCGACTTCTGAAATAAATGAAGAATACTTGAAAAAATTAAATGAAGAAAAAAAGATAGCGGGAATAATTATGGAAAATAGTGAAAAAGAAATGCCAAATGAAGAAGTATTCCGTGTTATTTTAGGTATAGGTATCGCGGATTACAGCCTTTCCGCTAGGACTGACGTGAAATTCAATATAAAAACTTTATTAGAAACAATGCTCAAAAAAAACGGGTTAAAAAATACGATTGAAATAAATATAGAAAAAATCATTAAAGGATCTTTCATTTTAAAACTCAAAAAAATAAATTATGAAGGAATAAGCGATTGGGCAAAAACACAGTATGGGATTCTAAGATCGCTGTAAAAGTAATCACTAAGCGGCTGGTAATAAACTTTTCCATGTCCTTTAGAAAATTCTATTCGATCATTCCCGCGAAAGTGGGAATCCATAAGGGTTTTATAATATTTTAAATGGTCATAATATATAAATTTGGAGATTTAGATTGGACAATTTATTGTCAAAGAAAAATCGACAAATTTATAGGGGAAAGCTTTAGCTTTCCCACCAAAAATTTATTAATTATTTTTTATAAAAAAATTTTTGGCTGCCCGAACTGGACGCCAGACGAACTTCACAACTCCATATCGTGCATATGGTTGTGAAAATATACACCCGTAGGAGTAAGAAACAATTTATCCGTTTTGGCGATCCTTTACCCGAAAAGCCTATCCGGGCCAAGCGAATTATCAAAAATACTATCTATGAAGGCCTCAAAATCCAGGCCTATATCAACCAAGGCCCCGGCCGTGTCAATTTTAATGTAAAAATACCCAAAAATTTCAATTGAAAATTACCCACTTGAGAAAGCATGTCTGGGATGAGAATTCCAAAAGTTTAGCAAATATAGATAATGTTATTTTTAAAAATTATTTTTATAATTATCTTCATACTAATCATGGAGGTAATTATGATTAAACAAAAGGATTGGGTGGATATGCGAAATTTATTGGCTAGTGGGTTAACAAAAACTGAAATTGCAAAGCAATTAGGGGTATCGAGGAAAACAGTTTTTAATAATTTAAAAAAGAATTCTACGCCTATTTATTCTAGGAAGAAAACTATACGACAAAAGATAGAATCTTTCAAAGAATACATGAATCTACGTCTAGAAAAATATAATTTAACAGCCACTAAATTATATAAAGAAATTCAGAATCAAGGTTATTTAGGCAAATATGGAATGGTAGCTAGATATGTTTCATTTGTAAAAGATTCACTAGCCTCTAAAGCTGTATTACGATTTGAAACTTTACCGGGAGAACAGGCGCAAGTAGATTGGGGGCATTTTGGCAAATTTTATGACAGAGAAACAAAGCAAACTATTTCTCTATATTGTTTTTTGATTATATTAGGATTTTCTAGAACTCTTTATGTTGAATTTTTTAGTAAAGCGGATATTTTTAATTTAGCGGGAAATCCCCGCCTGTAAAGGCGGGGATGAGAGCATATTTCCTGTGTCTTCCGTGTATGTTATACTGAGTAAATGAGATTAATAAAGTCAGCACATAGTGTATATAGGACGCAGTACCACATAGTATGGGTTACAAGATTTAGACGAAAAATCCTGAACAAAGGAGTTCGTGAATATCTGAAAACGAAACTTCTTGAGGTCCGAGAGTATTACCCCGACTGGGAATACATTGCTGTAGGAATAGATATTGATCATATTCATTTGCAAATGGTAATTCCACCGAAATATGCAGTAAGTATGGTTGTTGAAACGTTGAAAAAAAATACAAGTAGGCACATGAGCAAGAAGTTTCGTTTTTTGAAAGAAGTGTATTGGGACAATGAGGGGATATGGTCGAAAGGATTTTTCGTCTCAACGGTGGGGATAGATGAGGCGATTATCTGTAGATATATTCAGAGTCAAGAGAAGGAAGACACAGGACAAACGAAGTTTGAATTCTGAAAAAGAACCCCGCCTGTAAAGGCGGGGGTATCTATT
>JYNY01000237.1 GCA_000954095.1 Candidatus Omnitrophus magneticus
AATAAACTTATTAGTGCTGTTGAAGAATCATCTTAAGCCCTTTTCGGATAGCCCAAAAATTTTTTATGATATGGTATTATTCAACAGGAGGGAAGGTATGAATAAATTTTTATTAAATTTAGTAATCATTATAACTGGTGTTTTTGTTTTTGCCGTTTCAGGTGAAACTAAAACGGTTTATTTGAAAGCAGAAACAAGCGGCGTTTATGAAGCAGGAGAATTTATTGAAGGAAATGATAAATATGAAGCCGCGTGTGAAGTGAACGAAGCTAATGAAAACGTTACCATTGTAGAAGTTTATCATAGCGATCGTGATGGTATGATAGAACAAGGGGATGTGAATATTCCTTATGAAATTACTAATTCGGTTGTAAGCAAGGGTCCATCAGGTTTGATTATACAGAGAAAATATAAAGATCAGAATATTTTAACAGCAGTTCGTGAGGCAGGGTTAGGCGCTACTGAAGTGTTAATTCTTGGAGAAACATTTTATGAATTTTCAAGAGCGGCTAACGGTAGATTTTATCTAGAATATGGAAGTGTGAGGTCTACTCGAGAATAATTTTTTATATTTTTTAGATTAATTATAAATTAGAGTAAAAAGAGGCGTTTAAAACGCCTCTTTTTTTATTTTTGCAGTATCTTCAAAATTATTCCGAAAAATTCAAATTTTCGGCTAATCCATCTAATAAATTTTTAATAAAAATTTGCCTTCTTTTTTTGAATCATTATACTTAAATTTATCGTGGTAAATATTTTTATTAATTTTTTTGAGAGATAAACTATGTCCATCTTTGTTATGTTATAAAATAGACAGCATTTTATTGCAAATAGAAAGTATATACATTTTTGACGTTTTTAATATAGTATGTTTTTTGCGTAATTTTAAATCTTATAAAACAAGGTGAGTTTATTAAATGGGTATAGAAATTCCTAAACAATTCAAAAAGATAGTTATAGCGGATGATAATAGAGACATTAGAAAAATCATTTCTAATCTTTTTGTTGATTTGGGGCATGATGTCAAAGTCGTTGAGGATGGTTACGCGCTTCTGGGATATTTAGAAAATAATGTTCCAGACGTTATTATTTTAGATTTGATGATGCCGCGTAAAGGCGGGATAGCTATTATCAGTACAATAAAACAAATTTCTCCGTTTTCATGTTTGATAATTTATACCGGACATAGTGAATACGAAAACACTATTTATGCCCGTAAAGCTGAGCATTTTATTGTTAAGGGGGAAAATATAAATAAACTTATTAGTGCTGTTGAAGAATCATCTTAAGCCCTTTTCGGATAGCCCATAAATTTTTTAAAAATATTTTTTCAGTAAAAATTTTATTGAAAAAACTATAATATTGATTATATAATCCTCATCACTTGTTTTCCGCGGGAGTAGCCTTTATTTCTAGTAACTTTAGCGGTCATGATTAATTGCCCGCGTAGCTCAGTTGGTAGAGCAAGGCATTCGTAATGCCTAGGTCAGTGGTTCGAATCCACCCGCGGGCTCCAACCAAAATTATAATCCATTCCAAAAGATTTGTTATCCTATGTTTTACCATTTTAGAGAAAAAGGCAGAGAGAAATAAAAAATAATGGGAATAAATATTTTTAGAAAAAAAACTTTTAAAGGCGGCATTCATCCTGAATATAATAAAGGTATAAGTATCCGGGAGCCGTTACATGATCTTAAATTGCCTGATAAAATAGTGGTTCCGCTTTCGCAGCATATAGGCACTCCTAATGAACCGTTGGTTAAAAAAGGAGATTATGTTGAAGAAGGTCAAATTATAGGTAAAAGCGCGAGTTTTGTTTCTAGTCCTGTGCATTCAAGTATTTATGGGACTGTTACAGGCATAGAAAAAGAATTCCATCCGGTATTAGGCGCCAGCCTTTCAATCGCGATAGAAAGAGATAAAGAAAAATCTTCAAAAAAATATGTTAAATCTGGTAATAAAATTTCTTCTAGGGAAGATATTTTAGAAAAAATTCGTTTATACGGATTAGTAGGAATGGGCGGAGCAGGTTTTCACACACATGTTAAACTTTCTATTCCTAAAGATAAAAGTGTTGATATTCTTATATTAAACGGCGCGGAATGTGAGCCGTTTTTAACATGCGATCATTTTCTTATGATGCGAAAAACAAAAGAAATTTTACGCGGGATAGAAATACTTATAGATCTATTGCAGCCGAAAGAAACTTATATAGCTATAGAAGATAATAAACAGCTTATGTTTTTTGCTTTTGAGAATTTGATGAAATCCACAGATAGTCAAGAGCTGAGAGATATCAAAATATCAATTTTGAAAACAAAATATCCGCAAGGCGGAGAAAAAGAGCTTATTAAGGCGATAACAGGGAGGGAAGTCCCACCGGGTAAAATACCTCTAGAAGTAGGATGTTTAGTGCAGAATATCGGTACAGCTTACGCTGTATATGAAGCGTGTGATCTGGATAAACCTTTAATAGAACGTATTATTACTATTTCAGGGGATTGCGTTAAGAATGCCGGTAATTATCTTGTTAAAGTAGGAATGACTTTAAAGGATATGGTTGACCTTTATGGAATTGATTTCAATCATGATTTTAAAAAAATAATATTCGGCGGGCCGATGATGGGTATTTCTGTTCCGCATATGAATGTTCCGATTCTAAAAAGCACGTCAGGCGTTTTATTTCTTTCAGAAAAATATATCAAAAATTTTGAAGAATCGCAGTGTATACGTTGCGCTAAATGTGTTGACGCGTGCCCGTTAAATCTTTTGCCCACGGAATTCGCGAAACATGTAAAAAAAGAAAGATGGGCTGATTTAGAGAATTTATGGATAAGCGATTGTATTGAATGCGGTGCATGCAGTTATGTATGTCCTTCAAGAATTCCGATAGTTTCTTATGTGAAAGAGGGGAAATCCGTTTTAAGGAAATTTAAAAAATGAGTAAATTAAATATAAATATTTCTCCGCATATTTATTCTCCGGTTGATACCGCGTGTTTAATGAAAGATGTTGTTATAGCGCTTATCCCGGCGATTATCGCTAGTGTGTATTTTTTTAGATTGGCGGCAGTGTTTGTTATATCGACTTCAGTCGTGACTTGCGTAATGACTGAATTTATTTTGCAAAAATTGAAAAAAAGAAAAATAAAAATAAATGATTACAGTGCTGTTATAACCGGAATTTTATTGGCGATGGTCCTTCCTCCGGCGATACCGTTATGGATGGTAGTTATCGGCGGTATTTTCGCGATCGCTCTTGGTAAGGAGATTTTCGGAGGGTTAGGCTGTAATATTTTTAATCCCGCGTTATTAGCGAGAGCTTTTTTAATGGCGGCATTTCCTATAGCGCTAACAACATGGCAAATGCCGTTTACGCTGGATACTGTTACAAGCGCTACCCCTTTGGGATTGGCTAAATTTAGTCATGTTATTACGTCGTATAAGGATTTGTTTATAGGTAATGTTTCAGGGTCTCTTGGCGAGACATCCGCGTTAGCTATCCTTATAGGCGGAATATATCTTTTATACAAAAAAGTTATAGATTATAGAATTCCTCTAGCATATACCGCTGTGGTATTAATTTTTTCTGGTATTTTGTACACGATATCTCCAGAGAGAAATACTCCGCCGCTTTTTAATATTTTGGCAGGCGGATTTATGATAGGTGCTTTTTTTATGGCAACAGATTTAGTCACAACGCCTGTGACAAAGATAGGTCGTTTAGTTTTTGGATCAGGGTGCGGGGTTATAACAATTATTATTAGAATTTGGGGCGGGTTGCCGGAGGGTGTGATGTATTCAATATTAGTTATGAACTCGGTAACGCCGTTGATAAATAAAGTTACAAAAGGACATAGATATGGCGCGACCGGAAAATAAAAATATTTTTTTAAATAATATAGCTTTAAAAATGATTTTAGCGTTGACTATTGTTTCGGTATTTTCAGGTGTTTCTTTGGTTTTTGTTTATAACTACGCGATACCAAAAATAAAATTTAATATTGAAAATGAAACACAAAAAGCAATCGTAAGTATTTTCCCTGAAGGTAAAAAAATAAAAAAAATAAATGATAAGGGCACTATTTTGCAAGTGAATGATGAAAATGATGTTTTGTTGGGATACTCTTTTATTGCCGAAGGGAATGGATATCAAGGAACAATAAAAATTATAGCAGGATTAGATACTAGCCTAAATAAGCTAAAAGGTATAGAAATTCTTGAGTCGCAGGAAACACCCGGTCTTGGCGCGGAGATTTTAGCGCATTATTTTAAAGACCAATTTAACGGTATTGACGCTACTAATGGGATAAAATATGTTAAAGGCCAAAAGCCGTCAAATCCCGGTGAAATACAGGCTATTACAGGAGCCACAATTTCATCAGTCAGCGTTGTCGCGATACTTAATAACGCTATAAATAATGTCAGAAAAACAGTAAATTCGCAAATTAAGTAAATAGGAAAGACGTGATGATAAAAGATTTTTTTAAAGGATTTTGGAAGGAAAATCCAACATTTGTTCAAGTTTTAGGAACATGCCCGACTCTTGCGGTTACGACAAAAGTTGAGTTTGGGTTATCTATGGGACTCGCGACAACATTTGTTGTAATTTGTTCAAGCGTTGTTATTTCTTTAATAAGAAAATTAGTGCCGGACCAAGTTCGTATCGCTATGTATACAGTAATTATCGCTCTTTTTGTCACAGCGGCGGATTATTTTTTGCGCGCTAATTTTTATGAAATAAGTAAAGCGCTTGGGCCGTATGTCCCTTTAATTGTAGTAAATTGTATAATCTTGGGAAGAGCCGAAGCATTTGCTTCTAAAAATGGTGTTTTGAAATCTTTTTTAGACGCGTTAGGTATGGGGCTTGGGTTTACGTGTTCACTTATGGTAATAGGCGCTATCCGTGAAATTTTAGGTTCAGGCGCAATCTTTGGAATAGAAATTATGCCTAATGGTTTTACTGACTGGGTTGTTATGATTCTTCCCGCGGGAGCGTTTATTACATTTGGGCTTTTGACGGGATTATTTAATATTTTGAACAGCAAATTTAAGAAATAAAATTATTTTTTCGCGCGTGTTTACGGTGAGTTTTTGGGTTGAAATTTGAAAAGGTTTTTAACATGAAAAATATTATATTTATTTTTATCGCGTCAACAATAACAAGTAATTTTGTTTTAGCGTATTTTTTAGGCATATGCCCTTTTATAGGCGTTTCAAATAAACTTGAAAGCGCTATAGGTTTAGGCTCCGCTACAACTTTTGTAATGGCGATGGCAAGTACAGTCACATGGCTTGTTTATCAATATATTCTTGTTAAGTATAATCTTATTTTTTTGCAGTATGTTGTGTTTATCCTTGTTATCGCGTGTTTAGTTCAGTTTGTTGAGATGTTTATGAAAAAAACATCTCCTGATTTGTATAAAGCGCTGGGAATATTTTTACCATTAATAACCACTAATTGCGCGGTTTTAGGAGTTACATTATTCATGGTTTTGAGAAATTATAATTTTATTGAATCGTTTGTTTTTGGGATCGGAGGCGGGTTGGGTTTTATGCTTGCCTTGGTTATTATGGCAGGGATACGTGAGGAACTTGAATTTTGTGATGTCCCTGAATCTTTGAAAGGCGCAGGGATTACGTTGATATTAGCCGGTATGCTTGCGTTATCTTTTATGGGGTTTAGCGGAA
>JYNY01000238.1 GCA_000954095.1 Candidatus Omnitrophus magneticus
CTGCTGGAAATAGACCCCCTAACTCTTGAAATAGGCTATGGACTAATCCCTCTTGTAGAGGAACAAAAGGGGGAGTTGTTAAATAAAATTAAATCCATGCGTAGACAATTGGCTAAAGAGATAGGATTTATAGTTCCATCAATACACATAAGAGATAATCTCCAGCTTAGACCTCATGAGTATAGTTTTATGATTAGAGGCATAGAAGTTGCGAAGAATGAAGTAATGATGAATCACTGGCTTGCCGTAGCTTCAGATGAGGCCGGCACCCTCGAGGGTATTCCGGCTAAGGAGCCGGCCTTTGGGCTGCCAGCGTACTGGGTGGAAGAGAGGGCAGTTGACGCCGCTCAAACAGAGGGTTTTATGGTGGTAGATACGGCCACAGTTATTGCCACACATTTAACAGAACTCATAAGAAAATATTGCTGGGAGCTTCTTACAAGAACCGAAATGCAGTCTATCCTTGATAATGTCTCAAAGACATATCCAAAGTTGGTAGATGAGCTTATCCCGACTCACCTAACCCTTGGAGCTGTGCAACGAGTACTCCAGAACCTGTTGAGAGAAAGAGTTCCTATAAACGATATGGTGTCGGTACTGGAGACATTGCTGGATTATTCTCCTTCAACCAAAGATGTGGAAGCTCTCACGGAGTTCGTAAGGCAGGCTTTGGCAAGATATATAACAAAACAGTATATGGTTCCAGATGGTAATTTACCTGTTTTTACACTTGATCCTCGGTTTGAGACTCCTTTGTCAAGAACAGTGCAAACAGGTGAGGCGATTAACCCTGAATTAATTAGAAAACTCGTAAAAAGCATTGATAGGCCTCCTTTTTCAAAATTAAATTCGCAAGCCTATCAACTCTGGCAAACTCTATGTCGTTTGGGACATTTTGCCCAGTTGTTATATATGCTACCGGCTTCTTGTATGTTATTAGTAGATTATAGATGGAACCGAACCTTACGGCTTCGTCAATCTTCGTGAAAGCTATGTAATTTACAGGGAGTTTCCTATAATACCTATAGGCTTCTATCATTGCCTCGTCGTCACTGTTAGCGCTTATTAGTAAATGCATCTCAAATGGGACATCTGATTCCGATATCTCGGACAAACTATCTATGTATCGTTGATCTCTGGGGTTTCTTCCCGTAGTATCTATAAAGATAACATCCCTTGTCTCAGCGAATCGCACCATTGTGCTTTTCAACTCCTTGCCGGATGAGACAACTGCCAGAGGAATTCCCAGGATTCGAGAGTAAATCCTCACCTGTTCTACTGCACCGATTCTAAAGGTGTCCAGATTTATTATAGCTGTCTTTTTTCCTTCTCGTATAGCGTTCGCCGCCAGTTTCGCCACTGTGGTGGTTTTCCCAACCCCTGTTGGGCCTATTAGCTCTACTGCCTTCATATCACTATTACTTTTCTTTAATCTA
>JYNY01000239.1 GCA_000954095.1 Candidatus Omnitrophus magneticus
CAGTGATAACTGAAGGGAATATTTCTGATATAAGAATAGCTAAGGATAAATTAAATATTAAACCGGACAGCATATATTGTTTTGACCGTGCGTATACAGACCTTGAACTATGGAGTAATATTGACTTTTCTAAGAGTTATTTTGTGACTAAATTAAAAAACAATCTAAAATATACAGTTCTCGGACAGCATCTAGAGGCAATGAAAGACGGGATATTGTCTGATGAAAAAATAAAACTAGAAAATAAAAAATATGAAAAGAATTTAAGAATGATAAGATTTTTAGATGAAAAAAGTGACGAAGTAGTTAGTATTGTTACCAACAATTTTAAACTGTCAGCTAAAACGATCGTACAAATATATAAAACAAGATGGCAAATAGAAATATTTTTTAGATGGATAAAACAGAATTTACAAATAAAAACATTTTTGGGAACAAGTAAAAATGCGGTGATGAGTCAAGTCTGGATAGCGATGATATATTATTTACTTTTGACATATATAAAATACCAATCTAAATATGAAAAATCGTTATTTTATTTGCGTAGGATAATAAAAGAAGCATTATTATCAAGGTTGACATTGATAGATCTGTTAAGCGCAACACCAGCCAGAATTTCTGATTTTAAAATTAAGGAATTTCAACTAGTTTTTTGGTGAAATAGTTTTATCGGACAGGATTGGTGTTCTATTGATAGATGTTTTGATATATTATTCCAAGAAATCTGTGAACCGTAAGTAGTGTTTATTCCTTTAAATATTTCATATAAATAGTTTTCGTTTTTATTATGTTTTAAAATGTCTCCGATAATCCACTGAATATAAATATCGAAGATTGCTTTTGAAATAGTTTTTTTTATAAGGTATTCAGAGATAGCGGGTAAGTATCCTCCGTGTAACAAGTATTCTTGTAAATATTCTGTAAGACGGCCATGAAATTTTTCGTAGTTTGTAATTTCGGTGTTGAGTGGCGTGTTTTTTATCGTGTCGCATAAAGTTGATAATTCAGGAGCTCTCAACAATACAACTTCTCTGAAAGAAAGAGGATCCTCAAGGCTAAAATAAATTCCATACCCAAGGCGCAAGAAAATTCCATAGCGATAAACCAATAAAAGTATTTGCTTTATTATGATGTTTATTTGAAGGTAGAAGGGGGATCCCCCTTCTAAAATTTTTATTTTTTTAACCTTCCATCCCTATTTATAGTTAAACTATATACGGGGGTGGTTAATATGTTAGGAGTTGCCATGTATATTACTATTAAATCTTTACTTGAAAAAGGTCTTAACAAATCTCAAATAGCGCGTGATGTTAAACATGATTGGAAAACTGTTGATAAGATAATTAAACGTATTAAATCTAATCAAAGTTTTCCAATCAAAAAACCTCATCCTCAAAAACTCGATACCTATCGAGAACAAATTATTGAGTGGATGGAACAAGGATTAAGCGGGATTTTGATTTATCAAAAACTGCGTGAAATTGAAGTAAAAATATCTTATTCAGCTATTAAACGCTTTTTAGCAGGTATTAAAAGGAAAGAAAATATATTTGTTCGCATTCATACAGAACCAGCAGAAGAAGCTCAAGTTGATTTTGGGTATATTGGCCTCACTACTGATATCAACGGGAAACGTCGTAAAACTTGGGTATTTAACATGAAACTGAGTTATTCTAGATTAGATTATTATGAAAAAACTTACGATCAAACAGTTGAAACTTTTATAAATTGTCATAAAAATGCTTTTAAATATTTTAGTGGCATACCTAAAACTGTTCGAATTGATAATTTAAAGGCAGCAATATTAGAAGCTAATTTTTATGAACCCATCTTTCAACAGCTTTATAAAGATTTTTCTGCGCATTATGGATTTACATCCATTCCGTGCAGAATTTATCGCCCCAACGATAAAGGTAAGGTAGAATCAGGGATAAAATATTTTAAAAACAATTTTGTATTAGGCCGGCAATTTAAAGATGGTGATGATTTAGACCGTCAGATTTTATATTGGCTCGAAAACACTTGCAATCGCAGAGTTCACGGCACTACTCGGAAAATCCCTAAAGAAGTTTTTCATGCCGAAGAAAAACATTTATTATTGCCGCTTCCTCTAAATAATTTTGAAATCGCTAAAGTCGGCACAAGAAAACTTTACCATGATTGCCATGTATTTATTGATTACAATTATTATTCTGCTCCTTTTGAATATGTAGGTAAAATACTTGAGATCGAAAAAACTAAATCTTTTGTCAAAATCTATTATGAAAATAAATTAATTGCTACTCATCCAACTATATCTGGTAAAGGTCTTTTCTCTACAAGCAACAGTCATTATCCAAAATATAAACTTTATTCCGAAACAGAATATCAAGAAAAATATCAAGCTAAAATGCACAATATCGGACCTTTTGCTGAACAAATGTTTTTTGCTATTTTAAAAGACTCGCCTAATCTTTGGTCAAGGAAAGTACAAGGAATAATATCTTTATTAAATACATATCCCGGCGGTGTCGTTGATTCTGCTTGTAAAAGAGCTCTTGCTTATCAAGTTTACAGTTACAAAATTATTAAAAAGATTTGCTCTAATGGCTCTTATTCTTTACCTGTCGAATTTGCAAAAGAGGAGGCGCTTGAATATGAATTCGCTTAAAAATAGATTAAAAGATTTTAAATTATCTGGAATCTGCAATTCTCTCGAAGAACGCTTGTCTTTAGCAAAACAAAAAAGTATGGGTTATTTAGAGTTCTTAGAACTATTAGTTGAGGATGAATATAATACTCGTAAAGATAATAGTTATAAAAAGAGATTCTCTCAAAGTAAACTGTCTTCTTATAAAACTATTGAAGATTTTGATTTTGCTTTCCAACCCTCAATTGATAAACGTTTAATCAATGATTGTTCTACTTGTTCATTTATTAGTGAAAAAAGAAATATCGTTTTTATCGGCAAACCGGGAACAGGCAAAACGCATCTCGCGATTGCTATCTCTATTAAAGCCTTAATGAAAGGATTTAAAGTTTTGTTTTCTTCTTGTTCTGAATTGTTATATACCTTAAACCGGAAAACTGCATTTGGAGAAGGATATAAATAGAAAAGTCCTCCTAAAC
>JYNY01000240.1 GCA_000954095.1 Candidatus Omnitrophus magneticus
ATATATTGTAAGGAAATCTGCCGGGAATATTTCAGTGTCCGCCATAAAATTAATACTCTTTTATTTAGAGTTCACTTGCCATTCACTGTTCTATCTCCTCTCTTCATACCTTTCCTCTTTTTCCTCCCTTTTTCTTCTTCTCTCCTTCTCTCTCTTTTCCCGGATGATATAAATCCGCCTGATAAAGTTACTAATCCGATACAGATAAAACTTAATGAAATGCGCCTTGAGCGTCCACGAGAATGGGGAGCATGCTGGTTAGCGCTTGAGATGTGGAATTTTTTGGGATTAGATAATTTTTGGTCAAAACATCTTACCCCTAGCCGTAAAGGGACAAATTGGCTTAATGTTTTAAAAACACTAGTTACGTATCGTTGGATTTCGGCTGGTAGTGAATGGCGTTTACACAGGCAATGGTTTAAAAGTAGCGCTATGGCGGATTTGCTAGGAGAGGATGATTCTATCGCGTTAGATGATACTTTGTATCGCTGTTTGGATTTACTTCACGCGCCCAAAAAAGATTTATTTTCATTTTTATCTGAACGTTGGAAAACATTATTTAATATATCCTATGATGTTTTATTATACGATCTTACCAGCACATATTTTGAGGCAGATTCAAAAGATAATGAACGATTAAAAAAATTCGGATATAGTAGAGATAAGAGAAGTGATTGCGTGCAAGTAGTAATTGCGCTTATAGTCACTAAAGAAGGTTTTCCGGTGGCCTATGAAGTTATGCCGGGAAATACTCAAGACCGGACAACTCTACCGGAATTTTTAAAAAAGATAGAAACAGTATATGGCAAATTAAATAGATTGTGGATTATGGATAGAGGCATTCCTACCGAAGAAAGTCTTAAAAAAATGCGAGAACATAATGCTGATTATCTTGTCGGAACGCCAAGAGGAAAACTGTCTAAGCTTGAAAAACAATTATTAAAAGAACCATGGAAAAAAGTTCAAGAAAATGTAAAAGTAAAACTTATCCGAGAAGAAAAAGAATTGTATATATTGACTTTTAGTAACGGCAGGCGTGATAAAGAAAGGTCAATGAGACAAAGAAGACTACGCAATTTATACGAACGGCTCAGCG
>JYNY01000241.1 GCA_000954095.1 Candidatus Omnitrophus magneticus
GGTACAATCCTTTCTGTCAGTCGCTTCTTTTTTAGCAACCTCAAACTCGAAATCAAGATGGCTGTCCCGCCTTCTCATTAAAAAAATCAACCGCGCCACATCAACGCCAATCTCATCAATGATTTCCCTTAAAGAAATAAATTCCGCTCTACGTGTAGACATGGAAACCGCTACACCATTTCGAAGCAGTGTAGCCAACTGAACTATAAGAATATCTATAGAGGATTTATCATATCCCATAGCAGAAACAGCCGCTTTCATTCTGTTTATATATCCATGATGATCCGGCCCTAACAAGTCAATAATTTTCTCAAACTTCCGTAAATATTTATCTTTATGATACGCTATATCCGGCGCTAAATATGTATACGAACCATCGCTTTTACGAACAACCCGATCCTTATCATCTCCAAATGCCGTTGACTTAAACCATTTAGCTCCGTCTTGTTCATAAAGATAGCCGGCTTTTTCCAGCTCTTCTAAAGTGCGTTCGACAATTTTTCTTTCCTCAAATTCTGCTTGGCTTGTCCATACATCAAAATGAACCCTAAAATCTTCAAGGTCTTTTCTAATAAGATTCATTATGCTTTCTACTGCGTATTTTCTAAAAAAATTACTAGTTTTTTCTGTTTCTTCTAAAAACATTTCCCCGTGTTTTTCTTTTATTTCTTTAGCAATATCAATAACATATTCCCCGACATACCCGTCCTCCGGCAAACTATCCTCTTTCCCGCATAAATTCCTATACCTAATTTCTAGCGACTTTCCCAGCATATTAATCTGCCTGCCGCAGTCATTAAGATAATATTCTGTTGTCACGTCATATCCATTAAATTTTAATATTCGCGCTAAAGCATCGCCTATCGCGGCTTGTCTCGCGTGCGCAATCGTAAGAGGTCCTGTAGGATTCGCTGAAACAAATTCTATATTAACTCTCTTCCCGCCAAAGTCGCTATTCTGCCCAAACTTTTCTTTATTCTTAAATATTTCCAAAAGAATATTTTCATAATATTTATCAGAAAGCCAAAGATTAATAAACGCGCCTTTTACTTCAATACCGTCGATAAAAGAATTAATGTCGCTTCTCTGATTAAATATTTTTTTTATTTTTTCACTGATATGTTGAGCTAAAATGACAGGATTTGCTTTTACTTGTTTTGCTAAAACCATAGCGATATTGGAAGTGATATCCCCATGAAGTTTTTCTTTTGGGGCATCGAGGGAAATAAGAGAAGAAGAAATATCCGCACGACAAGCGGACTCTTCCGCGAAATATTGGTTTATGCCTTCGCTGAAGATTTGGATAATTTTTTCTTTAAAGTTTTTTTCAAGCATTTTTCATTAATTTCTTCTCTTGGAGCAGAGAGCCACAACCGTTCTATCCCATAAAAATTGCGCGCGTCTTTATAAAAAACATGCGCTATTACATCTCCCGCGTCAACCAATGTCCAAGAAGGATTATTTTTCCCCTCTAGGCGAGCGTTTTGCTTCCAGTTAACGGACAGCTCTTCGTCTATGGCTTTTGCTATTGACTGAACTCTTTTAGATGAACCAGCAGTAATCAACACAAAATAATTAAAAATATTAGCGGATTTGGTTAAATCTAAAACAAGAATATCTTCGCCTTCTTTTTCAAGCGCAACCCTAGCTATTGCATGCGCCTTTTCTAAGGCTAAATCTTTAATTTTTCTTTTTACCACAGATTACCTTTAGGTATAAAACATTGTAGGGACTCGATAATTTCGTGCCCCTACAATTTAATATCCTTTTAATAATTAAAATTCTTATTTACCCAATATGCGATATAAGCCTGTGCCGCAACTATTACAAGACCCTTTAATTGCTTTACGGCCGTTTTTCATAGTAACTTCCTGTGGGCTTTTCATTTCTTTCTTAGTTTTACATTTTACGCAATACGCCTCTGCCATACTCCACCTCCAAGTATAAAATAACAAATTCTCCTTACAAACAATGAAAATAAGTTTATCATACTCTCTTTAAAAGTCAAGAACCTTTCCTTGCAAAGAAATTTTTAGCATAAAAAAAACGGCTCACCAAAAAGGTGAGCCGTTTTCCCTCCCTGATCTCTTGCTTAAAAATAATTAGAAGTTAAGAGAAACAGATCCAACGACATCTGTAGCAACATCATCTTGGCTGTTAGCAAAATGATCGCCTGGGAAGAACCATGCTGTCAAAAGACCAAACTGCACATCTTCTGTGTAATCCCAAGTCAATGTAATATCTGCTTCACTACCAAGGTATTGCTCTTCATTCTGATTAACTACGGTTGTAGTTGACGCCCATTCTTCAGCAAGCCAGAAATTGCCAAAAGTACCTTTTAATGTAAGGCTATCTGTAGGCTCTACTTTACCTGTTAATAAAATCTGGTGCTGATTAGTTGTAGATGGGGAACTTCCCATCGCTGTTCTGTAAAATACATTCTGGAATTCACGAATAGCTGTATCAAACTTGCCTCTGTATACAGGATCCCATCCGTTATATGTTCCATTCGTAGTAGCTGTTGTATTACCAAGATTTTCTTCGCCGGAATATAAAATATATTCAGCGCCAACAACCGGTCTCCACGCAAAATTATCTTGGAAATAACGGCATTCTACCATAGCATCTACTGCCCAAGCGCTTCTGCTTCTTTCTTCTATCTGTTGTGCTGCTCCGATATATTCGCCAAGCTGGTAAGCACCTTCAAGAGCAATTGTCCAATCCTCTATAGGATCAAAACTACCTCTTAAACCAAAAGTATGAACATCATTTGATTGGTGGCCGTTAAGAACTGACGGCATTGTTGCCCCGTTGGAAGTTGTTCCAACATATCTCTGTTGTTTGAACCACCAGTAACCTTCGGCTTCCGCGTTATATTCATTGAATTTATAACCAACATTTGTACCCCAAAGATTTATATCTTCATCTGCTCTGTCTTGGTTCTCGCGGATTTTCGCGAATACACCGTCAATTGTCCAAGGATCATAATCTAAAGTAGCGCGAATCGCGTCAAAAGATTTAATCGCTGTATATTCTCTTGGAAGTAAATTACCATTTGGATCTTGTAAGTTAGCACCAACGATAAATCCTTTACCAAACCAAAGGTCCTGACGACCAATTTTTAATGTAAGAGGTGAATAAAGGAACTCTTTTAATTCTATATAAGCTAAATCCACATTAACATCAAAAGAATCTGCTGAAGAAACTGTTCTCGCGGCAACCTGATCTGTATAAGGCGCGCCAATTATGCCGTATGTATTATCCGCGGCTGTATTGTTGCCATACACATCGCCCCAGAGTCTCTGGTTAACAAGTCTTATAACACCTGTTACATTGTCAGTTAAGTCCGCGTCCACTTGAACTTCAGCTGTGTTTGTAAGGTATGTGCTCCAATCTGAAGACTCTACGCCAGTGTTCGCTACGTTTGGATCATTGTTATCCAAATCATAGTTGTTTCTCGCGAAAGATCTCATCGCTAAATCTCCGCTGATTTTGACACTTTGTGTCTCAGCGTACGCGCCAACAGCAACTAAGCTTGTAAGCGCTAAAACCATTGCTATTTTTAAAAACTTCATTATTATTTCCTCCTTAAAAGAAAATTTTAATACTTCCCACCCTAAATAAGAACAAATTTTTGTTCTATTTAATTTCTATCTGTTTATATTGTATCGGCTGTTTGTTTAGCTACTCTGCGGCAAAATAATAAAAAAAATATCAAATTTTCATATACGTCAAAACTTCTGTTGTTATTGATATTTTCCAGACAACTATTTCATCCCTCCTTTCTTTGCCAGATTAGAAATAGCTTTAGCCGGTACTTGCTCTTGTTATTTTTCTAAAATTAATTAAAAACTTCTCGCCCACTCTAGGCATACTGATGTTGCAAGTATAGCACAATGAGTTTCTTCGTCAAACAGCAAAAAAGATTTTTTTGGTTGTTAGAATTATAAAAATCTTGAGCGTGCTACTGCTATCTTGTTTAAAAATTCTTCGGCATTCTTAATAATTTCTATTTTTTGTTTTTCATTCGCGCGCAATTCATTTAAAATTTTTTCCCGACTTTCTTTTGTAAGCAAATCCGCCGGCGTGTGCGCATCAGTATTAAAAACTAATTTCGCGTGTGTTTTTTCCGCGATAGAAAAAACATGCGCGTTTGTAGCAGAATGGCCGCTACGCGCGGTAATCTCCAGATAAACTCCGCGATCTCTCGCCAAAATCGCGTCTTCTTCTAGGAGATGCCCCGGATGCGCTAAAATGTCTACCCCTGCTTCTATCGCAACTCTCTTCGTTCCTTTTATAACTGGTTCAACCGGAGACTTCTCATGTGCACTCTCATTTCCTACTTTATAAACACCAGAAACCGCTTTCTGATTCCTATAAAATAATGCTGTAAGTCCCAACCTGTCCCTTCACAGTAATAATTTCTTTTTTGATTTATCCCAAATAGAGAACTCGAACATTCCACGCAATTGTTTTACACAGTCTTCCCCGAACTCTTCATATAAATG
>JYNY01000242.1 GCA_000954095.1 Candidatus Omnitrophus magneticus
CTCTCAGCCTTGCAATATTCTCAGTCTGCAAATCTGTTTTAGTCTCCATCTCTATTGAAACTAAAAATTTTTAAAGTTCTGCATATTCATTTATATTTATACTAAAATTATTAACCATCCCTGAAATTTTTTCCCAATATATCGCGAAAGATAATTCTTTTTCCCTATGAGATCGAGCTATAGAAACAAAATCTTTTAATTCTTTTGAATAAACAGCGCTTTCTAATTGTTTTAGATATGTTAAAAAATTATCAACCATTCCTGCTAATACGCCCTGTGTTTCATGTACCTTCCTAAAATCTTCCAAATTTTTGCGGTACATTTCATCATTTTCAACACCATACAAAGCTATATTTTTAGAATCATTCATAACAGTAAAAAATTCGCCGGCGCTTAAAAGGCCTTTACGAATAAGATTGTCCGCAACAGCTTTTTTTGTTTTTTCATCCGGCAAACTTTGAAGTATTGATGTATCAAGATAACCTTCAGCGCCTTCAAGAAGAACTAAATCAACATTATAATTTTTGAAAAGCCCATCAAGTATTTCCACTATAGAATACTGATTTGAAAGAGATGCGTGCGCGTCCTGAATATGAAATATTGTTTTATCTTTACCAGAATCAAATGATTCCTGTTTAGAATAAATATTATAAGGAATATCAATATTTCTTAGATTATCCTTTAAATCTACCGCGGACGTATTTAGAGAATTTCCCGTGGGAATTTCTCTTGCCTGTGACAACCCAAATTCATGTGTCAATAAAAATGCAACGCTCACTACTAACGAAACGATTTTTTTGCAAACTTTACCATTGTCTCTTTTCATGATAATTACTCCTATTTTATATATTTTTAAAAATTAACCTATGTTTACATTATATAAAAAAAATAAAAAATGTCAACAAAATAATATAAATAATTAACTTTTTTAATCTTAATCAACAAGACAAAAAAGAAAGGCTAGAAATGACCCCCAGCCTTTCTCTAAATAAAACCCATTTTTTCGATTTTGCGGTATTGGCCCTCGCGCAAAATCAAAAAATTTTTAATTTTTTGATTTTTTTGCGAGAATAAAATAACATTTTAAAATGGCTTTTTTAGCTCTTAGTAGTTATTATCCCTATGGCTAAAAAAGCTATTTTGCGCGAGGGCCAATACCGCAAAATTAACCCCGGTTTTTATAATAAACTTAGATAAAAATTTAGCAACATTTTCCCGAAAAACTTATCGCAAAATCTAAACCTTATACCGACCACATAACTTTACGTCTCTGTTCTAACTGCTCTGTCGGATTAAACGCCTGTATCGGCATTTGTAACAATAATTTTTGAACCAATTGCACCATCCATTGCAAAGAATTTACAACGCCTTCCTTCTGTTTTATTTCAAGAGGCACAGATTCAAATGGAAGCATATAATAAAGGTCTTCAATTGATACAGCCCTATTTGTAAGTTGTGTCATAACTCGCTGGATATCCATCGCGATAGCTTCTTTATCATCTATACTTTTCGCCGTCAGAATCGCTTGAAGTATCGCTAGACCCTCAACCTCTCTAGCAAATAACCAACCCTCCGCGGTTTTTTCCAACTGAGTTATATCCGGCAAAGCCAAAGTCCTGACACTTGCCATTATTTCTTTAAATTCATCGCCTGTTATCTTTTCAGCGGCGGCTATATTTACATTTGTCGCGCCGAGAACAGGTATACGACCGCTTTCTATACTTTTTCTGATTCTTGTTGTTATTTCATTTTGATTTAATCCTAAGGCATTATTGTATGTATAAATATTTACAACATCATCACCGAAAAGATTATGAAAAAGTTTCTGCTCAAATTTTTTAGAACCTTCTCCGGAACCTTCAGTAAATATTCCCTTAGGAAGAATAATATCTATTTTACCTTTTAAAATAGAAGGAAGATGCGCCTTAATAGCGCTATATACCGCGTAACTGGCGCGTTCCGCGGCATTTTTTTCATAATCGAGTTTAACATTTGCGGGTACCACGCTCTCCTTAACCAACATATAACCGTATTTATTATCTTTCAATGTTTGTATTGTCGCGCCGCTTTTATCAACTATGCCGTTCTTAGTAACTTTAATAATATCGCCCGCATTGTACACGCTACTCCTTGTGCCGTCAGAACCAACGATATAAACTGTTCCTGAAAGAATTTCTATCTCATGATCTCTTGTCTCAACAATTGCCGGAATACGCGCACTACTGTTAATCGAAATAGTTTCTGTAAGTCCGGGAACATTAAACTCCCCGAACACTTCATATGGTGTAACATTTTCTCCAAGAACTGTTGTTATGGCTTTTTCGGTTAATCCTGTTTCTAATAAAACTTTATCTCCGCCTTTTATTAAACCACCTGTATTGCCCGGCTGAACTGCCTCAGAGCCTCCCATAGCGGAATAAATGCCGGGAGTAATATTATCTTTTGGCTCTATTTTTTCAGATTCGCATATCACTTTCAAAGTCAATTCCACATTTTTTTCATTCTTTATTTGCTCTACTCTTTCATAAATTAACCTTTCAATTCTGCTATATAATCCAATACCCGGCTCAATCTTCGCCAAAGCCCAAGTAGAATTAATAAATTTTTCCTGTGCTTCTCCGATAGGTTTTCCCGCGTTTTTCCATGCTATCCATCGTTCATAAGCACTAACTCCAAACCTCGGATTACCTAAAATTTCATCTTTAAAAGCCCTCGCATCTTCTTTATCAAGAAAATTTTTGAATGCTTCTTCTATATTAAAAATATCCAAATGGGATAATTCATGAACAACAAGTCTTGTTTTTTCCTCTTCTGTCAAATTATCAAAAATATATTTATCAATATGTATCTGCATTTCTAGATGATGTTTCAATTTTCCACCTCTTCCCGGATGAATATTAACAGGAAGCTCTTCGGTAACAAGCCTTTCAATAAAATTTTTATGAACAACAAACTGCGCGCCCGGCCGCGCGGATATCGGCACAATTACTACCTCGTCATAATCAAAACTCTTTTTTATAACTCCATCAATTTTTTTGGCAATATCCGGATTCACAACTTCTCCAACAGCCTGCTCTCCGGGTGTCACCTGTTCTTTCACGCGATACGCGTTAAAATTTTCTTTTATAGCGTTTTCTATTACCTTTGTAATTTCAACGCCCGCGCCTACGTATTTACCTAAATAAAAAGATAAAAGCATTTCCCATAAAATATCATTATCAACAAATTTATTCCATTCGTTCGCGCTGTCTTGTTTACCCATCTCTTCAGCTAATTTCCCTTTAATTTTATCAAGCCATCCTGTCGTAAGTTTAGTCACGGCTTCATCAAATAAAGCTTTCGCGTTTTCTTCCAGAGTTTCAGCGCCTATTACTCCGGTTTTCCCTATAGCGTTTGACCAATCGCGAAGCTCTTCCGTCGTCATATTAACAACAAACGCGAACTTTAATAAAGGCGATAATGTTTCGCCATTATCTTCCACTTGTTCTTGATCCGCTTTCTTTATTTCCGAAACCCCCGGCATAGCGCTTTCAGTTAAAATAGCTTCTAACGACGTGCGCTGATTTGTTAACACCTTAATATACGGTGTTTCAATATCTTTAGTAATTTTAGGCATAACAACAACATATGAAATCCCTTTCTTTTCTAAAAGAGCCTTCATTCCTTTTGTGTGAAATCCGCCTGTAATAAGCACGCTCATGTTTTTATCCTGCGCGTTCATTTCTTTAAGCGTATTTTCAATTAAATTATTGTCTCTTTTCATAGCGACTTCATAAAATTCTATCATATTAGGAAGATTATCAATTATTTCAGCTGGCACTTCACCCAAATCGTCATTAATCCCGTATTTGGAACATAAATTAGCGAAGAAACTAATCACTTCCTGAACTGTTACTTTTGAGGAATATTCTTTAAATAAATCATAATCTTCATTAGTAAGTTCTATATTGATAAGGTTAACGTACATAGTCACAAGTTTAGAATGCTTATCTAAGTTTTTTTCAGTATCAGTAGTAAAAAATTTCTCCTTAAGGGCTATTTCTATTTTATCAATTTCTTTAAATAAATTTTCATTATCAATGCCTTCATAAAGTTTAGTATAGATGTAATAATAGAAAAGATTAGGAAATTCTTTATACATATCAATATTATATTCCTTGGCTTTATCCCTTAAATAAGAATAAAAATCCACTGCTTTAATGTGCCCCTTTTTAAATTTAATACTCTCAGCTACAAGCCCATTCATTGCTTCTTTTGACATTTTTTTTCCCAACACATCTATATATTGGCTTCGTTCCTGATCAACAATATCAAAATTTATTTTCTTTTCATACTCCAATGTGCTGACAAGTTTTTCAAAATTAGGATATTCTTTTAATTTTATATTTTCAGCATTTAAAGTTTTATTCAAATAATCCGCGAAAGCGCTCAACTCCAATTCTTTCTTCTGAAATGCTGTAATTTTAGAATCCAATTCTTTTAATTTCGCGGGATAAACATATCCTTTAATTTTTTCCACAACAGCCTTAACATCTTTAAAATATTTTT
>JYNY01000244.1 GCA_000954095.1 Candidatus Omnitrophus magneticus
AGATTTTTCTAAATTCCCACCACCATTGCCCCGCTAGTTTAAAATCTACCCGCAAGGCATTCTGCAATCTCAAAATCTTGAAAGCACTAAACGGTTAGTAATAACCCTTGTTTTGTCATTCCGTAATTTTTTAAAAAAAAATATACGGAATCCATGGACATCCCAGCCGCGAAAATTTATTTTTAATTTTTAATTCCAAAAAATCTTTTTTCTGCAATCTTCTGCAACCTGTATGGATTCCTGCTTGCGCAGGAATGACAATGCCGACGACATGTTTTACGGCTTAGAATATTCTGCGTTTCCCTCTTCCCATTCTGTCATTCCGTAATTTTTCGAAGAAAAATATACGGAATCCATGGACATCCCAGCCGCGAAAATTTATTTTTAATTTTTAATTCCAAAAAATCTTTTTTCTGTAATCTTCTGTAACCTGTATGGATTCCTGCTTGCGCAGGAATGACAATACCGGGGACATGTTTTACGGCTTAGAACATCCTGCCTTTCCCTAATTTGCCACAGGCAAATATCCGAAACCCATAAACGTCCTAGCAAAAAATCTAATCTCTATTTTTAATTTCCCATTTCAAAAAGCGCGCCCATCTCTCAAACAAGGCATCTGCCTAGAATAATCGCGCGCCGGGAGGAGTACGCGCCCTATCCTAGGCCCGCCCAATCTATAACAACATGCTATAGATTTTTCTAAATTCCCACCACCATTGCCCCGCTAGTTTAAAATCTACCCGCAAGGCATTCTGCAATCTCAAAATCTTGAAAGCACTAAACGGTTAGTAATAACCCTTGTTTTGTCATTCCGTAATTTTTTAAAAAAAAATATACGGAATACATGGACATCCCAGCCGCGAAAATTTATTTTTAATTTTTAATTCCAAAAAATCTTTTTTCTGCAATCTTCTGTAACCTATATGGATTCCTGCTTGCGCAGGAATGACAATACCGGGGACATGTTTTACGGCTTAGAACATCCTGCCTTTCCCTAATTTGCCACAGGCAAATATCCGAAACCCATAAACGTCCTAGCAAAAAATCTAATCTCTATTTTTAATTTCCCATTTCAAAAAGCGCGCCCATCTCTCGAACAAGGCATCTGCCTAGAATAATCGCGCGCCGGGAGGAGTACGCGCCCTATCCTAGGCCCGCCCAATCTATAACAACATGCTATAGATTTTTCTAAATTCCCACCACCATTGCCCCGCTAGTTTAAAATCTACCCGCAAGGCATTCTGCAATCTCAAAATCTTGAAAGCACTAAACGGTTAGTAATAACCCTTGTTTTGTCATTCCGTAATTTTTTAAAAAAAAATATACGGAATACATGGACATCCCAGCCGCGAAAATTTATTTTTAATTTTTAATTCCAAAAAATCTTTTTTCTGCAATCTTCTGCAACCTGTATGGATTCCTGCTTGCGCAGGAATGACAATGCCGACGACATGTTTTACGGCTTAGAATATTCTGCGTTTCCCTCTTCCCATTCTGTCATTCCGTAATTTTTCGAAGAAAAATATACGGAATCCATGGACATCCCAGCCGCGAAAATTTATTTTTAATTTTTAATTCCAAAAAATCTTTTTTCTGCAATCTTCTGCAACCTGTATGGATTCCTGCTTGCGCAGGAATGACAGTGTTGGCGATATGTTTTTTGACTTAGAACATTCTGTCATTCCGTAATTTTTCGAAGAAAAATATACGGAATCCATGGACATCTCCGCCGCGAAAATCTCTTTTCAATTTTTAATTCCAAAAAATCTTTTTTCTGTAATCTTCTGTAACCTGTATGGATTCCTGCTTGCGCAGGAATGACAATGCCGACGACATGTTTTACGGCTTAGAATATTCTGCGTTTCCCTAATTTTCCGCGGACAAATATCTGAAATCCATAAACGTTCTAGCAAAAAATCTAATTTCTATTTTTAATTTACCATTTCAAAAAGCGTGCCTATGCGCTCAAACAAGGCATCTGCCTAGAATAATCGCGCGCCGGGAGGAGTACGCGCCCTATCCTAGGCCCGCCCAATCTATAACAACATGCTATAGATTTTTCTAAATTCCCACCACCATTGCCCCGCTAGTTTAAAATCTACCCGCAACGCATTCTGCCATCTCAAAATCTTGAAAGCACTAAACGGTTAGTAATAACCCTTGTTTTGTCATTCCCTAATTTTCCGCGGACAAATATCTGAAATCCATAAACGTTAAATTTTTTCTTATCAATTGCTCTAATTTCGATTTTATGCCAAAATTTTATACTTCACTCAATCTATTTTTTATTATTATACAACATTTTTAATGTTTTTCATACGCATTTCTAATTATTCCTTAGCTGTTTTTCATACAAAAAAATGTACTATTTGACTTATTTACAATATATTACAACTTTTTTACTTCTATTTTAATGTTTTACTTAAATCACTCTAATACTTAATTACATAATTTTTTTCATTTTTTCCTATCGATACATTTATTATATCACTTTTTGTATGAAATGCAAGCACTTTTTTCAAAATTTTATGTTTTTTTGTAAATATTATTGACTTATTTGGCTTTTTAGGGTATTATTTAACAAATTATTGTTTATTCTATTTATCCACTCAGTCCTTATCATATTCACTAGGTGGTGTTTCTAAGTGTATTGTTTTAAATTTTTATTATCCATACTGCTAACTTTTTGTTTGGTTTGCCAGCCCTTTATTGACGCTAACGCTATTGATTCTCTTTCTCCTCCTATTGTTAGCGGTTCTTTACTTCCTGAACAAACTAATCCCATTAAAGACTCTTTCGCTCGTTTGGCCAAACCTTCCGCGATTGCTAATGGCGCGCATCTTAGAGATCTTCTCACTGGAAAATTCCCTCAGAATATTTATATTAACGATGACGCTTATTTCGCGGATATTTTTAGTCAACTTCATTTTGCTATTGATTACGCCATTAACACTCATATCGCGAACCGTCACAATATCCCTAAAGATTTACAAACACGCGCTGACAAAACTCTTGCCAATCTTTTTAATTTTAAAAATCATTTACATAATATGCT
>JYNY01000245.1 GCA_000954095.1 Candidatus Omnitrophus magneticus
TCAGTATTTAAGAGATAACGCGCAAAGTCATGGATATACGAATGAAGATATTACATCGTCTAAATATGTAACTGTAAATTGTTTTCTATCCATTACAATTGAATCTTCCGCGAGGTTCAATACGTTTTCATAATAATAAACAGTGGTATCTTTAACATCCCAGCCAGTAAATGTATATTTGTAAATACATGATGATCCGGCCCTAACAAGTCAATAATTTGCTCAAACTTCCGTAAATATTTATCTTTATGATACGCTATATCCGGCGCTAAATATGTATACGAACCATCGCTTTTACGAACAACCCGATCCTTATCATCTCCAAATGCCGTTGACTTAAACCATTTAGCTCCGTCTTGTTCATAAAGATAGCCGGCTTTTTCCAGCTCTTCTAAAGTGCGTTCGACAATTTTTCTTTCCTCAAATTCTGCTTGGCTTGTCCATACATCAAAATGAACCCTAAAATCTTCAAGGTCTTTTCTAATAAGATTCATTATGCTTTCTACTGCGTATTTTCTAAAAAAATTACTAGTTTTTTCTGTTTCTTCTAAAAACATTTCCCCGTGTTTTTCTTTTATTTCTTTAGCAATATCAATAACATATTCCCCGACATACCCGTCCTCCGGCAAACTATCCTCTTTCCCGCATAAATTCCTATACCTAATTTCTAGCGACTTTCCCAGCATATTAATCTGCCTGCCGCAGTCATTAAGATAATATTCTGTTGTCACGTCATATCCATTAAATTTTAATATTCGCGCTAAAGCATCGCCTATCGCGGCTTGTCTCGCGTGCGCAATCGTAAGAGGTCCTGTAGGATTCGCTGAAACAAATTCTATATTAACTCTCTTCCCGCCAAAGTCGCTATTCTGCCCAAACTTTTCTTTATTCTTAAATATTTCCAAAAGAATATTTTCATAATATTTATCAGAAAGCCAAAGATTAATAAACGCGCCTTTTACTTCAATACCGTCGATAAAAGAATTAATGTCGCTTCTCTGATTAAATATTTTTTTTATTTTTTCACTGATATGTTGAGCTAAAATGACAGGATTTGCTTTTACTTGTTTTGCTAAAACCATAGCGATATTGGAAGTGATATCCCCATGAAGTTTTTCTTTTGGGGCATCGAGGGAAATAAGAGAAGAAGAAATATCCGCACGACAAGCGGACTCTTCCGCGAAATATTGGTTTATGCCTTCGCTGAAGATTTGGATAATTTTTTCTTTAAAGTTTTTTTCAAGCATTTTTCATTAATTTCTTCTCTTGGAGCAGAGAGCCACAACCGTTCTATCCCATAAAAATTGCGCGCGTCTTTATAAAAAACATGCGCTATTACATCTCCCGCGTCAACCAATGTCCAAGAAGGATTATTTTTCCCCTCTAGGCGAGCGTTTTGCTTCCAGTTAACGGACAGCTCTTCGTCTATGGCTTTTGCTATTGACTGAACTCTTTTAGATGAACCAGCAGTAATCAACACAAAATAATTAAAAATATTAGCGGATTTGGTTAAATCTAAAACAAGAATATCTTCGCCTTCTTTTTCAAGCGCAACCCTAGCTATTGCATGCGCCTTTTCTAAGGCTAAATCTTTAATTTTTCTTTTTACCACAGATTACCTTTAGGTATAAAACATTGTAGGGACTCGATAATTTCGTGCCCCTACAATTTAATATCCTTTTAATAATTAAAATTCTTATTTACCCAATATGCGATATAAGCCTGTGCCGCAACTATTACAAGACCCTTTAATTGCTTTACGGCCGTTTTTCATAGTAACTTCCTGTGGGCTTTTCATTTCTTTCTTAGTTTTACATTTTACGCAATACGCCTCTGCCATACTCCACCTCCAAGTATAAAATAACAAATTCTCCTTACAAACAATGAAAATAAGTTTATCATACTCTCTTTAAAAGTCAAGAACCTTTCCTTGCAAAGAAATTTTTAGCATAAAAAAAACGGCTCACCAAAAAGGTGAGCCGTTTTCCCTCCCTGATCTCTTGCTTAAAAATAATTAGAAG
>JYNY01000246.1 GCA_000954095.1 Candidatus Omnitrophus magneticus
AAAAATAAAAAAACTCGCTATTGTGTTTCAAGGTAAAAAGGTTTGGGTGAAAGAATCTTAGTCTCAAAAAATGCAAACATATTGTTGCCAAAAATTTTTTATGCGAACATTTTGGCGGAGAATCTAAAATTAAAATTTTAATTTAAAGGGAAGTAGATATGGAAAAATTTTACGCGACAACGCCGATATATTATGTGAACGCTAACCCTCATATTGGGCACGCTTACACGCAGATAGCGCTTGATGTTTTGGCTAGATATCACAGGATGAACGGTTCTGACGTGTTTTTTTTGACAGGCACGGATGAACATGGCGAAAAGATAGAAGAAGCCGCTATTAAGGCGGGTTTTACGAAAGGCAATGAAAAAGCATTTGTTGATGGGATCGTGACTAATTTTCAAAACGTTTGGAAAGCGCTTGATATAACACACGATAATTTTATAAGGACAACTGACGAGTGGCATAAAAAAACAGTTCAGGAAATTTTGATAAAAGTAAAAGACGCGGGCGATATTTATCTCGGAGAATATAACGGCTGGTTTTGCGCGCCTTGTGAGACGTTTTGGACAGACACTCAGGCGCCAAGCGCTAAATGTCCGGATTGCGCGCGGTCTCTTGAGAAAATAGAAGAAAAAAATTATTTTTTTAGAATGAGTAAATATCAAGAATGGCTTATTGATTACATAAATAAAAATCCGCGGTTTATAATGCCCGAATATAGAAAAAATGAAGTTTTAGGATTTTTGCGTGAACAATTAAATGATCTTTGCATATCACGTCCAAAAGACAGAATGTCTTGGGGAATTGAACTCCCGTTTGATAAGAATTATGTTGTGTATGTTTGGTTTGACGCGCTTTTAAATTACATATCCGGTATAGGATATCTTGATGATAAAAAAAGGTTTGAGAGGTATTGGCCGGCGGATCTTCATTTAATAGCGAAAGATATTTTACGTCATCACGCGGTATACTGGCCTATTATGTTGAAAAGCGCCGGGTTAGAACTTCCTCGTACGATATTCGCGCATGGCTGGTGGAAAATAGGCGAAGAAAAAATGTCTAAATCAAAAGGGAATAGTGTTGACCCTTTAAGAATTGCCGGTGAGCTTGGGGTTGATCCGTTAAGATATTTTTTAATAAAAGCTGTGAATTTTGGGCAGGACGGCGTGTTTAGCGAAGAAGCTCTTATTAGCGCCTATAATAGTGACTTAGCGAATGATTTAGGAAATCTTCTTAACCGGACGCTTACTATGGTTGAAAAATATTTTAACGGGATTTCTCCCAGCGCGTCTTTAATTTATCCTGACAAAAATTTGCAAGAACTTAGTTTAGGAATAAAAGAAGACGCATACGGTATTTTTGATGATATTGATAAATTTTTAAAAGATTTCAGCCTTAATGCCGCGTTGGAAAGAATATGGAGACTTATTGACAGGGCGAACAAATATATTGAAAAAGCCGCGCCTTGGAAATATTCTAAAGAAGGGAATATAGAAGCTATTAAAATCATAATAGCGGATTTACTTGACGCGTTAAATATTTCCGCGATAGCTTTATATCCATTTATGCCTGAGACATCGCGTAAAATGCGGCTTCAGATGGGGCTAACAGGCGACATTACTAAAATTCCAATGAATGAAATAAAAAAGTGGCGTATGTTTCCTATTGGTATAAAAATTGCGAAAGCTGAACCTATTTTTCCGCGTATACAGCCGCCTGTACAGAAATAAATCCAGTCAGTATATATGCGCGTTATAAATAAATGAATCCTAAAAAATTTTATATAAAAAAAATTGATAACGATTTGACGCTCACGCCGTTCACTAAGCAAGTACTCAAGATAGTAACTACTATTCCTAAAGGCGAGACACGTTCTTACGCGTGGGTTGCTCAAAAATTAGGAATAAAGGCATATAGAGCGGTAGGGCAGGCGTTAAAAAAAAATCCTTACGCTCCTAATGTTCCATGTCATAGAGTAATAGCTTCGAACGGCAGTATTGGCGGGTATTTTGCTGGGTTCGCCTATAAAAAAGAGTTACTTAGAAAGGAAGGCATAAAATGTTTTTAGTAGATACTCACGCGCATTTAAATTTACCGGAATATAAAGAAGATATAGATATTATAATCAAAAGGGCAGAGTCAGCCGGGGTTAAAAGAATAATCGTTCCCGGTGTCGGGATGGAAGAAAATAAAAAATCTCTTTTTTTATCTAAAGAATATTCTTCTTGTTTTTCAGCTTTTGGGATTCATCCTAATAATGTTACACCTTCTACTATAGATGATATCACGGAGATACGCGCGTTATGTTTAGATAATAATAAAGTCGCCGCGATTGGTGAAATAGGGCTGGATTATTACAGGAAATATACATCTCTCGATATCCAGAAAACAATGTTTAAAGAATTTTTAACTTTAGCGGGGGAGTTAGATTTCCCTGTAATATTGCATAGCAGAAATGCTGAACAGGATTTTTGGGACATATTATCTGGAATGAAAAATTTTAAAAATTATGGAGTAGTGCATTGCTTTTCAGGAGATAAAGATTTTTTAAAAAAAATACTTTCTTTAGGGTTTCATGTTTCATTCACGGGTGTCGTGACATTTAAAAATTCTGATATGATTAAATCATTGGTCAGGGAAGTCCCGTTAGAGAGGCTTCTCCTTGAAACAGATTCTCCTTATATGGCGCCTGAGCCTATGCGCGGGAAAATCTGTTCGCCGGATTATATTGTGTATATGCTCGAGACGTACGCGAAAATTTATAATTGTTCAAAAGAGGAAATAGCTGAGATAACAACTAGTAACGCGAATAATTTATTTAAGCTGGGTATAGAAAATAAAGGTAAAATCGCGTATCCTATCAGAAATTCGTTATATTTAAATATAACAAACCGTTGTACTAATAGATGTAGTTTTTGTACCCGTGAAAAATCTGATTTTGTTAAAGGGCATGAATTAAAACTAGACAGAGAGCCGTCATTAGAAGAGATTGTAGTAGCGATGGGAGATGTCAGTAAGTATGATGAAATTGTTTTTTGCGGATTTGGAGAGCCGACTTTAAGGATTAAAATTATTAAAGAAGTTTCGGCATATCTTAAAAAACATGGGAAAAAGGTGAGGCTCGTGACAAACGGCCAAGCAGAGCTCATCAATAAAAGGCCTGTCGCGAAAGAGATGAAAGGGTTAATAGATACGGTATCCGTCAGTTTAAACGCGCCTGTCAAAGAGTCTTATGACAAGCTTTGTTATTCCGTGTTTGGAGAAGACGCTTTTAATAATGTAGTTAGTTTTGCGCAACATGTTATAAGCGAGGGAATATCTGTTGAAATAACGTGTTTGGATATGATTGGAGAAGAAAAAATAGCGGTTGTGAAAAATACAGCCCGTGAACTCGGCGCGAGTTTTCGTTTAAGATATTTTGATGTGGTAGGGTAGATCTGTATTTGAGTTCTCATTAGAATTCTTGCAAAACACATAAAAAAGAGATAAAAATCTTTCCGCGTCCTTTAGAAAATCCAATGCTGTCATTCCCGCGAAAGAGGCTGTGTCACAACTAGTATCGCATTTTTAAAAGTGGAGTGAAACTAGTAAAAATAGCGTCAACCCGCTGTCATTCCTGCGCAAGCAGGAATCTATGCAGGTAAAAAGGGAGTGAAAAGATTTTAAAAACTAAAAAATTGTAGTTATGACACAACCTCGAAAGCGGGAATCCATAAGGGTTTTATGATATTTTTGAAATGGTTATACCATATATAGATTCCTGCTTTCTGAAAAATCACAACGTTAATAATCAAGCTTGCAATTACCATCCGCTTAGTGATTACTATTAATCTATGCCGGAATCTTTTATAATAAGATGTTTAAATATTGCGCGGGGGTCTTTTTTTGCCGCTAGGAAAATTCCGCCGTATCCGCCGAAGACTGCCGCTATACTTACAGCGCCTTTAAAACCGATAGATAAATTTTTCAGAGCGTATACTATTGTGCATATCAAAATCAAAAAACCGCCTTTAATCAGAATAAAATAAAGTAGACCCCTTCTTTCACGTATTCCATCGCCGAGAAGTATCCCTGCTAAAAAAAAGATGCCCATAATAGAAAAATAAAATATCCCTGTTAAAACACGCCAGAATAATACGCGGGCGTTCCAAAACATGCCCGGCGCTCTGTATAAAAATTGGTCGCTAGGCTGTATAAAAACAGGAAGCAGGCTAAAAGAATGTATATAAGAAATATATTTGCAAAATCTTTTCGCGCTTAAATCTTGAACTGTGTTGATTGTTTCTTTCATTGTCATAATTTTTACGTCAGGCTGGGCTGATATCCAGTCAAGAAGCCGTTCAAAATTTTCAAATGTTATATCTCCGTTAGGGTTATCATTTAGGAAACTATTCGCGTGAAAATACGCTACTATTATAGGGTTATATGATGATGTCTCGCGAGCGGTTAAAATCGCATTCTTTAATTGAGGTAAAGTACATGTCTCTGGAAGAATTTTTAAACTCGATCTTTCACTAATACTATAATCTATTCCGCCGGACAAACATTCAAAATCTAAATTTTCTAAAGCCCGTACAGTATTATCATCAAAGCTATTCCAAGGCGGGATAAAAATATTTATTTTTCTTCCCAAGATACCTTCTAGAAAATCTCTTCCAGCGCGTATATTCTCAACTTGTTTAGCATAAGAGACGCCGTAAAATTCAGACAATATGCCTGTTTTTTTATTAAAAATAGTTTGATGGGAATACCCATGCAGTGCTGGTTCAATAATTCCACTTTCTATCGCATTTTTAATTGTATCTATTTTTTCATGTGAAAGTGGAATTTTTTCCTGATTCATTGTGTCTTCAAAATCAAATTGGCATACATATGGAACTATTCCAAAAACACATGGTATTTTTTTATCCAATAAAATATTTAAGATCCGAGCTTCCATAAAAAAAGAACTTACTGAAGAATAGTCATCGCAACGGAGTATAACAATAATAGTTTTATTGTTAATATTTTTTTCCGTCGTAGCATAAGTCGTTTCTAGAACGCACAAATAACATAACAAAAATATGAATATAATTTTTTTTAACATAATATCCCCTTAGCGAAAATTTGTTCCGCGAATTTGGCCGTTCACAAAGTAATCAGCAATTTTTTTTATCCCGGATTTTGCAGTAGACTTCGAGAAAAATGGCTTAAGTCTTTGAAAAAACAAGGCTTGCGAGAAAAAATACCGGAAGCGTATTCAGTGCAATACGCTGAGGATATTTTTGCGAGTATAACGCAGTATTTTCAAAGACTTATGAACATTTTGCCGAAGGCCTAATGCAAAATACGGGTTTATAAATGCCATTTAACAAAATCTTGAAAAGTCGTAAATTTAACGTCTCCTGTCGGTATATACCTGCGCGTGACTGTTTCCAGAAATTTATCAAAATCAGAAGGAAAAAGAAAATCTTTAGAGTGGCCGATCATAACTAACGGAATAGATTCTTTTTTATAATCGAACCTTTTAAACGCGAGTTCAAGAAATTTGAGCATTTCTCCTGAAGATTGTTTGCAAAGATCCCATTTTTGCGTGTAAACATCTTTAAACAATCCTTCTAAGATACTGTATTTTTTACTGATCACTTCGTCTTTAATTTTTTTTGTGATGCGGTTTGTCCGTACCATACTTTGCATATAGGCCGCGGAGAAAAGTTTTCGCCATGTAAACATTTTATATTTCGGCATGACAATAGAGTATATCGGTATTTCAAATAGTTCCAGCCCCTTAACCAGTTCCCAATATCCTATTTTGTTTTCGATAGGGCAATAATCCGCCAAAGAATGCGCTTTAATACCTAATTGTTTTAAAATCTTATGTGTTTTTTTATGCGCTTCTGACCAATTATATCCGGTAAACCGTGCGGTATTGCAAATATAATTTGGATTTATGGGCGTTATAATATTTTCTATTTTTTGTTTTGCTGAAGAAATCATTTTATAGATAGATTTTTCATCCATATCTTCCACAACACGGGATGGATTTGGAATTTCCCATTTTTTTCTTTTGTACAAGGCGTCTATCCATTGAGGATGAATGTGCAATTGGATATCATGGCCTTTCCGAGCGCATTCTATTATTTGTTCTTTTATCAATTCATGCGGAGAAAATTCTAAATCTTTTCTGATGTCTCTGGCAAATTCTTCAAACTTCATAAATTCTACGGCTTCAAACATTAAAGAAAACGGCACATTATACCTTCCCGCTATGCGCGATAATTTTTTGACAGGGTTTATCATATGGTCAGAAACATTTCCCGCGCCTTGTCCGAAAATTTCATAATCTATGGATATAATTATTTGAAGCATTGTATTCCTTAATTTATTCTGAAAAATTTATTTTTTCTGATTACGCTGTTTGCGCGTAAATTTTTTCCAGCCTTTTAGTTACTTCCGCCGGATGAAAATGATTCATAGCGTATTTTTTATTGTTAGAAGATATCTCTTCCAATAGTTTTTTGTTACAGGATATTTCTAATATTTTTTGCGCTATTTCATTTGGATTAAATTTTTTTCCGTTTTCCATTTCATCATATTTTTTTAATATAAAACCTGTTTTGTTATTAAGTAAAATATCTTTAAGCCCGCCGACATCGCTCGCGATAATTATGAGTCCCATTGCCATTGCTTCGAGGACTGTGTTAGGCATACCTTCTGTGTAACTTGGCAGGCAAAAAATTCCGCATTCTTTATAATATTCACGACGGTGTATCCCTGTGACAAGCCCGGCAAAAGTCACATTATTGATATTTTTTTCTTTCGCGTATTTTTTAGCTATTTCAAGATGCGGTCCGTCTCCCACAATAGTGAGTTTATAATCCGAATCTTTTGTTTTCAAAATTTTGTAGGCATCCAGTAATTCAAGTACTCCCTTTTCTATTTTTACTCTGGATAAAAATAGAATTTTTTTCGCTTTCGCGGAAATGTCGTAGGCGATTTGTTTTTTATTTTCCGCAGGATCGCCAATACTGCTGTCGAAAGTTGTTGTTTCAATAAATATAGGCGCTTTGAAACCCCATCGTAAAAGATCTTCTTTGAAACTGTTAGATAAAACTATAAATGTGTCGCTTTTGGAAAACTGTTTATAAATAAAACTGTTATTTCCGCAGGGAAATTCAGGTTTTCCGGAATATTCATAGTACCATCCCCGCCAAAAAACAATAATTTTTCTAGCGAATAATTTAGCTATAAAAATATTTACCGCTTCCCGTTTTAATGCTTTTTTGCTTTTATCTAATGTTACATTTAAATGTACTATATCAGGATGGAATGTAATTATATTCCATATAAGTTTTATATAATCTGATAGTAACCTTACGGCTGTTATTTTTTCTATAATGGCAGAAAGTTTCATTTTGCCGGAATAAAAAGAAAATGGCCGGCCAACATCGTTAAATTTTATATTTAATGTGAAATATTTTTTCAGCGCGTTATAATAATTTACTATTCCGCCGCCGGCTGAGTTTCTATCTTTTACTATTAATATTTTCATAAGAGTTCTCCTCTTTTAACCCGTATTTTGCAGTAGACTTCGAGAAAAATGGCTTAAGTCTTTGAAAAGACAAGGCTTGCGAGCAAAAATACCGGAAGCGTATTCAGTGCAATACGCTGAGGATATTTTTGCGAGTATAACGCAGTATTTTCAAAGACTTATGAACATTTTGCCGGAGGCCTACTGCAAAATCCGGGTTTAATGTGTCGTTAGTGATAGTGAATATCGAATACTATCTTTCTCCTATAATATTGCTTCATATGCTTTAATAGTTTTTTCCGCGACGTTGTCAGGAGAAAATTTTTCGATAGCTCTATTTTTCGCGGCAAGTCCCATTTTGAGCCGCAATTTTTCATCACGAAATAGAATTTCTATTTTTTTTGCTATATCTTCAGCATCACTAGGTTCAACTAGAAATCCTGATTCACCGTCTTTCACCATATACGGCATTCCGCATCTATTTGAAACTATTACAGGAAGAGCGCTTGCCATAGCCTCCGCTACAGCCATAGGCGCGTTTTCCTGATATGATGCCAAAATAAATAATCCGGCGCGGGACAATTCTTCTTTGATTTTATCTTGAGATACACTGCCTATTAAAAATATTTTATTTTCCAAATTGTATTTTTTAATTTCGTCTTCGACTTCTTTTAAATACGCGGTATCTCTTTTAGCGCCCGCGATAATAAGTTCCATTTTTTTATCAGGCATAGCTTTTACAGATAACGCGAAAGCCGTTATTAATGTTTTTGTATTTTTGCGTTGAGAGATCCATCCTGCTGAAAAAATTCTATAATCTATTTCACCGCGTTTAATATTAAAAAATTTTTTATCTATGGCGTTATCAATGTCAAAGATACGCGCGGTTGTTTTTTTTTCTATAAATTTTTTTACGTATGGAGTAATGGAAATAATATATTTTTTTTGGGATAACCCTATTTTTTCTATTAATCCCCACAGCCATGAGCGTACTATTTTAAATCTGCCGCGTATTCCGCTCTCAACTAGAATGTTTTCGCTGTCAAAACCGTGTACGGTGAAAATATGCGGCATGGAGAGACCGCGCGCTAAAAGTCCGTATGTCTCATGGAAATGAACTATATCCGGTTTAAGGCTGTTTAAATACGATATCAATTCGCGCATTCCCGGTCCGCCTAAAATATCAAAAATTTGCGGTGTGTTTGGCGCAGGAATTCTATGTGTTGTAATCCCCTTTTTTTTTTCTATTTCAAGATGTTTTTGTTTTTTGTCTAAAACAACAATATGAAGTTCTATATTTTTTTTCACGGAAAGAGCCAGTGCTAAATTAACTGTCGCGCTTTCTACTCCGCCGTGCGGAGTATTTATATCACGCGGAAAACGGCTTACAAAGGCTACTTTCATGTATCCTCTCAAATTTGTTTTAGATAGTTTGAAAATTTTTCACAAATCGCGTCAGACGAAAATGTGGTATCAAAAAATTTCTTTATATTCAGTGATTTTTCTTTTTCTATTCCCTTACTGATTTCTTTTACGGCGATAACAAGCTCATCTATATTTTTTACGGTTTTACCAAGGTGTTCTTTTTCAATCATACCGTCCGGATCAACAAAAGATACGACAGGAATTCCGCGTCGCCATGCCTGTAAAAAAGTGTTTGAAATTCCTTCAAATTCGGATGTATTGACTAATAAACTAGAGCCCGCAATCAATTCATCAGTTTTTTTAAAATCTAGAGCCCCTTTAACATCTATCCCGGCGTTAAGAGCATTCATTTTTATATTTTCAAATTCTTTAATAGCGCAGGCGCTTGTTCTCCCTCCTACCATCATAAATTTTATTTTGACTCTGCGAGCGAGTTCTATAAATATTTCAGGCCGTTTTAGCGCGCGGTAGTTGGCCACCCAAATCGCGTAACTTTTCGGATTATAGCTATACATTGCTTTAGGCATCGGATTGTGTAAAATATTTCCTTTAATGTTATAAAATTTTAATAGTGTTTCAGCTTGATATTTATTCTGGCATAAAACCATATTCGCTTTTTTTAATCCATATTTGAAAAGAAAATAATCACGCGCGTTTATTTTCCATCCGTTGCCGTTAAAATCCATGTCGGATCCGCCATAATAGATGAATTTTTTATTTTTTTTAGCGCAAAACCACGCGATAATTCCTACAAACGGCGATGGGCACATAAATATATAAAGTTCCGCGTCAACGCTAGAAAACGCTTTAAGAAGTTTAGGGACTTTTACCATGAAAAATTTTAAACCGGGTAACCCTTCTTTTTCAGAGTACATTTTATAAACACAGAAATTATTTATATTTTCGCGCGTGTTTTGCCCGTAATCTTTTGTTATATAAGAAACATCATGTCCGAGTTTTAAAAGAGCCTCGCCTAAATGTTTTAAATGAATAGCTCTTCCGTTCATATTGCCTTTAACACGACCGTCAGTAAGCGCTGGATAAATATCTTCAACCACAAAACAAATTTTCATCCGTGTCCTCGTATATTTTAGTGTTCATCTATTAGATTATGTTATACCAATACAAAATATCTTTAACTTCTCTTTTTAAATCAAAAAGTCTTACTACTCTTTTGCGTCCAGATTTGCCAAAATTATTTCTGAGCTCTGAATTGTCAATAAGAAGCGTTATCGCATCGGCTAATCCTGAAATACTTTCAGGTTCAACAAGAATGCCGGTTTCGTCATCCAACATAACTTCTCCTATACCGCCGACCTTAAAAGCTACCACCGCTTTATTCGCCGCCATTGCTTCTGCGACAGTCAGCCCAAAAGCTTCAGAGCGGGAAGGCTGGACATATATATCGCAGGCATTCATTAAATTAGGCACGTCATCTCTGATGCCAAGCCATAAAACATTCTCAAAGACGCCTAATTCTTTTGATAAATTTTTGTTAGTTTCGCTATCACCGCTTGCTCCCGCGATCCACAGCCGTGCTTTTTTATATTTTTGGGAAACTAGACTGAATGCTTTTAATAGAAGGTCTACACCTTTAACATCGGAATCCCATGCCACGCATAAAATAATTATAGGAGTTACAGTCATATGTAAAATAGCGCAAATTTCTTCTTTTGTAGCTAAAGTAGGCGGGATATAACAACCGTCATATAGGACATGAGTTTTTATGGGATCCGCGCCCATACTTATAAGATTTTCTCTTCCTGCTTTTGAGACAGTGAGATTTAGAGCGCTAAATGTTGATAGGAACCAGAACCTGAATCCGGTTCTTTGATCTTTTGTGTAAATGGTATGAAAATGAGTGATTATTTTTTTTTTGCCGAGGAGCCTACCAGCTAAAACAGATATATCTTTTGCCATGCCGAAATTAGCGTGAATTAAAGTAATATTATTTTTTATGATAAAAAGCATTATCTTAAATAAACCGGAAATAAAATGTTTATTGCCGGTTTGTATGATTACTATTTTTCCGCCGGCTGTTTCGATATCTTCTTTAAACTTATTAGCCCCTGTCATTTCTTCATATTGTAAAAAAAGCTTATCTCCGCTATTTGTTAAAGACTTTGCAAGATATACCAGCATACGTTCTACTCCGCCATATTTGGTATATTTCATGCCTGTGGAAAAAAATATATTCATTGTTATTTTATCCCGGGATTAGTTCAATTCGTATTCAGAAAAATTTTATAAAATAAAACACAAAAACCGAGTCTGTATAAAATGACGATGGTTCTACATAAAGTAATCAGATGAATTAGTCCTATTTCAAGTATAATAACTATTTATTGGCCAAACGTAGCTAATTTTATAGCCGCAGAGTGCCCGGCCGGACCGCTACCTATAATAGCTATATCAAAATGAAAATTTTCCATAATAAAAGTATTATAGACATAAACTTAAAATTTGCAATATCGCTCTTATAACATCGCCAAAAGACGAGACATTATAAACCCTTATAAT
>JYNY01000247.1 GCA_000954095.1 Candidatus Omnitrophus magneticus
ATACAGATAAAACTTAATGAAATGCGCCTTGAGCGTCCACGAGAATGGGGAGCATGCTGGTTAGCGCTTGAGATGTGGAATTTTTTGGGATTAGATAATTTTTGGTCAAAACATCTTACCCCTAGCCGTAAAGGGACAAATTGGCTTAATGTTTTAAAAACACTAGTTACGTATCGTTGGATTTCGGCTGGTAGTGAATGGCGTTTACACAGGCAATGGTTTAAAAGTAGCGCTATGGCGGATTTGCTAGGAGAGGATGATTCTATCGCGTTAGATGATACTTTGTATCGCTGTTTGGATTTACTTCACGCGCCCAAAAAAGATTTATTTTCATTTTTATCTGAACGTTGGAAAACATTATTTAATATATCCTATGATGTTTTATTATACGATCTTACCAGCACATATTTTGAGGCAGATTCAAAAGATAATGAACGATTAAAAAAATTCGGATATAGTAGAGATAAGAGAAGTGATTGCGTGCAAGTAGTAATTGCGCTTATAGTCACTAAAGAAGGTTTTCCGGTGGCCTATGAAGTTATGCCGGGAAATACTCAAGACCGGACAACTCTACCGGAATTTTTAAAAAAGATAGAAACAGTATATGGCAAATTAAATAGATTGTGGATTATGGATAGAGGCATTCCTACCGAAGAAAGTCTTAAAAAAATGCGAGAACATAATGCTGATTATCTTGTCGGAACGCCAAGAGGAAAACTGTCTAAGCTTGAAAAACAATTATTAAAAGAACCATGGAAAAAAGTTCAAGAAAATGTAAAAGTAAAACTTATCCGAGAAGAAAAAGAATTGTATATATTGACTTTTAGTAACGGCAGGCGTGATAAAGAAAGGTCAATGAGACAAAGAAGACTACGCAATTTATACGAACGGCTAAAAGAGCTAAAAGAGCTAAAAGAGATGAAAAAAATAACACGAGATGAATTACTAATGAAATTAGGGACAGCGCGTAAAGAAGCGGGAAGAATATGGAATATTATAGATATAAGAATTCCAATGAAAAATGAAAAAATTTCGGGAGATACTTTTACTTTTAAAATAAATCGAGAAAAACTTCGGGAACAACAATTTAAAGAAGGCACATATCTTTTACGAACTAATTTACAAGATGGTGAACCTGAAGAACTTTGGCAACGGTATATTTTATTGACTGAAATAGAACAAGCCTTTAAAGAACTTAAGAGTGATCTTCATCTGAGGCCTGTGTATCATCAATTAGACAATAGAATAGAAGCACATATTTTTGTATCTTTCTTGGCGTATTGCCTTCAGATAACATTAAAACAACAGGCAAAACAGCATGCGCCGGGTATTACACCACGCGCAATCTTAGAAAAATTTAAAACTATGCAAATGATAGATGTACATTTGCCAACAACCGATGGAAGAGAACTTATTCTGCCCCGATATACATATCCTGAAAAAGATATAGCGCTACTTTTGTATAAACTTAAACTAAAACTTCCCAATCAGCCACCACCAAAAATTCAATATCAACCTAATAAATGTGGGGCCGACCTTTTGCCTAAAACCCAGTAAAATAGCCAACTTGTGTCTCGAATAGCGGAAGATGGGCTA
>JYNY01000248.1 GCA_000954095.1 Candidatus Omnitrophus magneticus
CAATCCTGTCCGGTAAACGTCTAAAAAAATAAAGGGAATCACTCCAAAAATGTTAAAATGGGTAAAATGGAAACACGCTAAAACGCCCATAAAACAAGGAGGATTCCCTATATGGCTAATTATAGCACGGTTTTTAATCAACTTTTAGCATTAATTCCGCGATATCATTTTGAACGTTTTGTAAATTCTTTTAATGGCGACCGTTATGTTAAGACTCTTAAATTCTGGAACCAGCTTGGATCTTTACTATACGCGCAAGCCTCCGGGAAAAAATCTTTGAGAGAAATTGTAAATGGACTAGAAATAAATAATTCTAAGTTATACCATTTAGGATTATCGCCTGTTAAACGTTCTACGTTAGCAGATGCGAATAAAATAAGAAGTTATCAAATTTATGAATCATTATTTTACAAGATACTTTCCCAATGCAAAGATTTAACTCCGAAACATAAATTTCGTTTTAAGAATCCGCTATATACGATTGACGCTTCCACAATTGATGTATGTCTGGCTACATTTTCATGGGCGAAATTCAGAACTAAAAAAGGCGCTGTAAAAATACACTGCTTATTTGATCATTCAGGAGATATTCCCGATTTTGCAGTGATAACTGAAGGGAATATTTCTGATATAAGAATAGCTAAGGATAAATTAAATATTAAACCGGACAGCATATATTGTTTTGACCGTGCGTATACAGACCTTGAACTATGGAGTAATATTGACTTTTCTAAGAGTTATTTTGTGACTAAATTAAAAAACAATCTAAAATATACAGTTCTCGGACAGCATCTAGAGGCAATGAAAGACGGGATATTGTCTGATGAAAAAATAAAACTAGAAAATAAAAAATATGAAAAGAATTTAAGAATGATAAGATTTTTAGATGAAAAAAGTGACGAAGTAGTTAGTATTGTTACCAACAATTTTAAACTGTCAGCTAAAACGATCGTACAAATATATAAAACAAGATGGCAAATAGAAATATTTTTTAGATGGATAAAACAGAATTTACAAATAAAAACATTTTTGGGAACAAGTAAAAATGCGGTGATGAGTCAAGTCTGGATAGCGATGATATATTATTTACTTTTGACATATATAAAATACCAATCTAAATATGAAAAATCGTTATTTTATTTGCATAGGATAATAAAAGAAGCATTATTATCAAGGTTGACATTGATAGATCTGTTAAGCGCAACACCAGCCAGAATTTCTGATTTTAAAATTAAGGAATTTCAACTAGTTTTTTGGTGAAATAGTTTTATCGGACAGGATTGGTGTTCTATTGATAGATGTTTTGATATATTATTCCAAGAAATCTGTGAACCGTAAGTAGTGTTTATTCCTTTAAATATTTCATATAAATAGTTTTCGTTTTTATTATGTTTTAAAATGTCTCCGATAATCCACTGAATATAAATATCGAAGATTGCTTTTGAAATAGTTTTTTTTATAAGGTATTCAGAGATAGCGGGTAAGTATCCTCCGTGTAACAAGTATTCTTGTAAATATTCTGTAAGACGGCCATGAAATTTTTCGTAGTTTGTAATTTCGGTGTTGAGTGGCGTGTTTTTTATCGTGTCGCATAAAGTTGATAATTCAGGAGCTCTCAACAATACAACTTCTCTGAAAGAAAGAGGATCCTCAAGGCTAAAATAAATTCCATACCCAAGGCGCAAGAAAATTCCATAGCGATAAACCAATAAAAGTATTTGCTTTATTATGATGTTTATTTGAAGGTAGAAGGGGGATCCCCCTTCTAAAATTTTTATTTTTTTAACCTTCCATCCCTATTTATAGTTAAACTATATACGGGGGTGGTTAATATGTTAGGAGTTGCCATGTATATTACTATTAAATCTTTACTTGAAAAAGGTCTTAACAAATCTCAAATAGCGCGTGATGTTAAACATGATTGGAAAACTGTTGATAAGATAATTAAACGTATTAAATCTAATCAAAGTTTTCCAATCAAAAAACCTCATCCTCAAAAACTCGATACCTATCGAGAACAAATTATTGAGTGGATGGAACAAGGATTAAGCGGGATTTTGATTTATCAAAAACTGCGTGAAATTGAAGTAAAAATATCTTATTCAGCTATTAAACGCTTTTTAGCAGGTATTAAAAGGAAAGAAAATATATTTGTTCGCATTCATACAGAACCAGCAGAAGAAGCTCAAGTTGATTTTGGGTATATTGGCCTCACTACTGATATCAACGGGAAACGTCGTAAAACTTGGGTATTTAACATGAAACTGAGTTATTCTAGATTAGATTATTATGAAAAAACTTACGATCAAACAGTTGAAACTTTTATAAATTGTCATAAAAATGCTTTTAAATATTTTAGTGGCATACCTAAAACTGTTCGAATTGATAATTTAAAGGCAGCAATATTAGAAGCTAATTTTTATGAACCCATCTTTCAACAGCTTTATAAAGATTTTTCTGCGCATTATGGATTTACATCCATTCCGTGCAGAATTTATCGCCCCAACGATAAAGGTAAGGTAGAATCAGGGATAAAATATTTTAAAAACAATTTTGTATTAGGCCGGCAATTTAAAGATGGTGATGATTTAGACCGTCAGATTTTATATTGGCTCGAAAACACTTGCAATCGCAGAGTTCACGGCACTACTCGGAAAATCCCTAAAGAAGTTTTTCATGCCGAAGAAAAACATTTATTATTGCCGCTTCCTCTAAATAATTTTGAAATCGCTAAAGTCGGCACAAGAAAACTTTACCATGATTGCCATGTATTTATTGATTACAATTATTATTCTGCTCCTTTTGAATATGTAGGTAAAATACTTGAGATCGAAAAAACTAAATCTTTTGTCAAAATCTATTATGAAAATAAATTAATTGCTACTCATCCAACTATATCTGGTAAAGGTCTTTTCTCTACAAGCAACAGTCATTATCCAAAATATAAACTTTATTCCGAAACAGAATATCAAGAAAAATATCAAGCTAAAATGCACAATATCGGACCTTTTGCTGAACAAATGTTTTTTGCTATTTTAAAAGACTCGCCTAATCTTTGGTCAAGGAAAGTACAAGGAATAATATCTTTATTAAATACATATCCCGGCGGTGTCGTTGATTCTGCTTGTAAAAGAGCTCTTGCTTATCAAGTTTACAGTTACAAAATTATTAAAAAGATTTGCTCTAATGGCTCTTATTCTTTACCTGTCGAATTTGCAAAAGAGGAGGCGCTTGAATATGAATTCGCTTAAAAATAGATTAAAAGATTTTAAATTATCTGGAATCTGCAATTCTCTCGAAGAACGCTTGTCTTTAGCAAAACAAAAAAGTATGGGTTATTTAGAGTTCTTAGAACTATTAGTTGAGGATGAATATAATACTCGTAAAGATAATAGTTATAAAAAGAGATTCTCTCAAAGTAAACTGTCTTCTTATAAAACTATTGAAGATTTTGATTTTGCTTTCCAACCCTCAATTGATAAACGTTTAATCAATGATTGTTCTACTTGTTCATTTATTAGTGAAAAAAGAAATATCGTTTTTATCGGCAAACCGGGAACAGGCAAAACGCATCTCGCGATTGCTATCTCTATTAAAGCCTTAATGAAAGGATTTAAAGTTTTGTTTTCTTCTTGTTCTGAATTGTTATATACCTTAAATGCTTCTAAGGCGGATAATACTTATTTTAAAAAATTAGAATATTATTTATCTGCTGACTTATTAGTCCTAGATGAACTGGGTTTTAAAAAAATACCAAGCTATAGCGCTAATGATTTTTTTGAAATAATCTCTCGTAGATATGAAAAAGGATCTTTAATTATTACTACAAATAAAACTTTTGAACAATGGACTGATATTTTCGATGACCATAATTTGGCTTCTGCTATTCTTGACAGGATTGTTCATTACTCTACTATTATCAACATATCAGGTCACAGCTATAGAGCTAAATCCTTAAAAAAGGGAGGTGATTCTAACTAGTTTTTTTTTGTATTTACACTATGGAATTTTCTTGCGCCTTGACTATGGATTTTTCATTGACTTTGAGGGAAAGATTTTTATCTCTTTTTTATGTGTTTTGCAAGAACTCTATTTAAGCATCTTGTAAAACTATTTTCCAAAACAATACACATTCCGCAAAATAGTTTTATAAAATGATATAATAAGCAAAACAATTTGAAAAAACTTTTTTATTATACAAAAAAAATACGGTTAAACATAAATAAAAAAGTATAAGATGTTTTAGATAAAAGGGGAATTATGAAACCAATTTTATATATGGCGCCGATTATGGGAGTTACAGGATGTATATACCGCAATACGTACTCTCAATTTTTTAATGGATATGATATAGCTGTTATGCCGTTTATCAATAACACATCTAAAAAAAAATCTTTGCTTAGCGATGTGTTGCCCGAAAGAAACAAGGCGAACTTTGAACTGGTCCCTCAGATTTTACATAAAAATCCAAAAGATTTTATTATTCTGGCTAAAAACCTGTATGAAATGGGTTACAAAACTGTGAATTGGAATTTAGGATGCCCGCTACCAATGATTAGAAAGAAAAAAAAAGGTTCGGGACTACTTCCCTATTCTGATGAAATAGTAAATTTTCTTAAAGAAGTAATTGCGGAACTTCCAAATCAAATATCTCTTAAAGTACGGCTTGGTTCTGAAGAAAAAAGTGATCTTGCAAATCTTTTACCCATGCTAAATGATTTTCCGTTAAAAGAAATTATTATACATCCGCGCACAGGTAAACAACTTTATACAGGAGAAGTCGATCTTACTGCTTTTGAGGAAAGTCTTTCCCTTACTAATCATACTATTGTTTATAGCGGAGACATAGATTCACTTGAAAAATATAAAATACTGTCAGCACGTTTTCCTATAGTAAATCGCTGGATGCTCGGACGAGGAGGGATTACAAATCCATTTTTGCCGGAACAAATAAAAAATATAGAAAGCGCCAATAAAGATGCAAACCTTAAACGTTTTATCTCTTTTCATCAAGCTCTTTTATACGGATATCAAAAAGAATTAAGCGGACAAGCGCACTTGATAGGAAAAATGAAAGAAGTGTGGCGCTATTGGGTAAAAGCATTTGAAGGCGGAGATCGTCTTTTTTTAGATATTTCAAGAACAAATAACGTGAAAAAATATTTAGATACAATCGAACAATTCTTCCGTGAAAAACCGTCAGCGCGATATTAATTTTTTAAAAAAAATAAAATGCGTGCCCCTCTCTCCCAACTACCCGATTGTTCGATCTACTTGGGTTTAACAGTTTCTATTACATTTTTAAATTACGCCTGTTGTAAAAATAGATTCGCCAGCTGAATTTTTTCCCATATAGAATCTACCGGCATTTTAACGATTGACGGCAAGGCGTGAACAATTGCCATTTCTACGCGCGTTTCAGATATTTCGCTTACCATATAAGAAAGCGTGTCTTCATTTATAGTAAAATCTTCTTTTCTTATAAAAATTTTCAATATCTCTTTAAGCTTTTCGGTTATTTTTTGTTTAAGCTCGGCCAAATCTTCTTTATTGTTTTTGGCTATTACAAGAGTAGCTTGTGACAGGCCTATTGCTAATGCCGCTTCGAAATTCATGAGGACTTTTTCACATTCCCCATCCGGTAGTGACTCCATTGCCACCGGATATTGATTACTCGCTAAATCAATTCCGCGTGTTTTCATTTCTTCTAATTTTTCTTTAGAACATATTGTTATTCGGATTATATTTAAAGCGTCTTTATTAGGCATTCCCGAGACCCGTTCATTCATAAATTTATTCACGTCTAAATCAGGCGTAGCTATAGCCTTT
>JYNY01000249.1 GCA_000954095.1 Candidatus Omnitrophus magneticus
TAACATTTTTGGAGTGATTCCCTTTATTTTTTTAGACGTTTACCGGACAGGATTGATTTGAATACAATAACAGGTATATAATATACCCGAAATATACCTGTTATTCCCTTCTGTTTAATAGTCTAAAAATTTGTATACTTTATATCGTATATTGTGAAAATATTCACAAATATTTTTAGAAAGTATAGCATTTAGTGTGTTTTTTGTATTTGTTTATGAAATAAAATATTGTGTAGGGGGGGGGGGATGAAAACACATAGAAATAGTGTTATACGGCTGGTGCAGTATAAAAATATTTTAAAAAAATTTGAATCTATGGGGTTTCTGAAAATCTTTTCGAATAATTTAGCAGACGCTACCGGCGCTTCAGCCGCGCAGGTAAGAAAAGATTTTTCTATTTTTAGTATTGAAGGTAATAAAAAGGGCGGATACTTAGTAAAAGAACTTATATTAAAGATAGAGGATATACTAGGGAAAGACAAGGCTCATAAGGTTATAGTGGTTGGTGCCGGTCATATAGGTATGGCTTTATTGAACTATAAGGGTTTTGAAAAAGAAAAAATAAAAATAATGGCGGCTTTTGATGTTGACCCATCAAAATATGGTGAAGTGTTAGGGATACCGATATTTTCTATTGACCGGTTACCGGAGTTTGTCAGGCGGCATAATATTAAGCTTGGGATATCAGCTGTTCCTGATATTTCCGCTCAGCAAACGATTGATATTATGGTGTCTGCGGGGATTAAAGGAATATTAAATTTTGCGCCGACACAAGTTAAAGGTAAAAATGAAACAATTATTAACAATGTAGATGTTGTTTTGGAATTGGAAAAAGTTATTTACTATGTGAAAACTAGATAGAAAAAATTTTAAAATTAATATGAAGAAGATAACATTAAAAGTAAGTATATTGAGAGCCTTTCTTTTTATTATTGTGGTAGTGGGTTTATTTACCGCAGTGCTAGGGTTTAATGTTGTCAATAAGCATATTATTCAAGGAGCGCAGAAACAGGTTTATAATGACTTGAAGGCCGCCAGATTAATTTTGAATGGAGAAATAGATAATATAAAAATGTTTATTGATATTATAAATGAACCGGAAGATCTGGAAAAATTAAAAAAAGAAATAGGTTTGGATTATTTGTATTATGTTCCCGCGGAGGGGAGCGATGATGGAAGATTTGTATTAACGAAAATTATAGAGAAGGGACTGAGTGTTTCAGGGATCAGGATAATCGGGCCAAAAGAATTAAAGGATATGGGCGAAGACAAATATCAAAAAGCAAAGATAGATATATTGGAAACGCCTAAAGCTATTCCTACTAATAGAAAAGTTTTAGACAGTGCTATGGCGATAGAGGCGGTAAGGCCTTTTTATAATTCGGAAGGAAAAATAAATGGAGTTTTGTATGGAGGAAAACTGATAAATAGAGAATATGTGTTGGTTGATAAAATTCGTGATATGGTTTTCGATGATAAGTTTTATCGATCAAATCCAGTAGGTACAGTTACTATTTTTCAAGATGACGTTAGGATAAATACCAATGTGCCGGATAAAAAAGGTGCAAGAGCGATAGGGACAAGGGTGTCGAAACTGGTTTATGAAAAAGTTGTCGAGCGTGGGGAATCATGGATAGATAGGGCATTTGTAGTGACTGACTGGTATCTTACCGCGTATGAACCCATAAGAGATATTCATGGAGATATTGTAGGAATATTATACGTGGGTATTCTCGAAAAACCTTTTAGAGAAATTTCTAGAAATATTTTTTTAGCTTTTGCGATTATTTTTTTTATGGGCGGAGTTTTAGCATTTTTAATTTCTGTTAAATTAGCCGGGGCAATAACAAAGCCTATGGCCAATCTTATCGAAGGAATAGAAAAAATATCTTCGGGTGAATTGGGATACAGAGTTAATTCGAAAACGCCTATTTGTGAGATTGATAAGTTGGCGGTGGATTTTAATAGCATGGCCATAAATTTGGATAAGGGTTATAAGGATTTGAACGACAGTAATAAGAAACTTTTTGAGTTGAATAACAGCTATTTAGATTTGGTAGGGTTTGTTTCTCATGAATTAAAGGGAATATTGTCATCAACAATATTGAACGCTTACGGTGTTCGTGATGGTTTTTTAGGGTTTGTTAATTTTAAACAGCAGAGGGCGCTAGATTCTATTGCAAGGAACTTAGATTATTTTGAATCTACTGTTCATAATTTTCTTAGTTTGAGTAGAATAGAAAAAGGAGAAATGTGTTTTAATAGGGAGACATTAAAATTGCGTGAAGAGTTGATAGATGTTTCAGTAGATACTTTTTTAAAACAGATAAACGAGAAAGAGTTGACGGTATCGTTAGATGTTGATAGCGTGTTGACGGTAGAGGGCGACAGAAGTTATTTGATGATAGTGTTTAATAATCTTTTAGGGAATGCGGTGAAATACACTGAAAAAGGCGGGAAAATAATTTTTTCTGCTAAAGATAACAATGAGAGTGAAGTTTATGTAAATGTATATAATGATGGTGTGCCCATAACAGAAGAACAGAAAAAATGTTTATTTAAAAAGTTTTCCAGATTAGATACGCCTATTACAAAAAAAGAAAAGGGAACAGGTATGGGGCTTTTTATATCCCAAAAGATAGTGGAAAGTTACGGTGGGAAAATATCGGTAATTGCTGAAGAAAAAGGAAATAATTTTGAGTTTTCATTAAAGAAAGGAATTAACAATGCAAACGCCATTAGATAAGTTAGCGGTTAAAAGGGCAGGAGCTATGAGTCGGATTGTAGGTAAGGGTTTTCTCTCTACAAAAAGAGTGTATGTCGGAATGGCGACATGTGAGATTGCCGCTGGATCAGAAGAAGTAAAAGAAGTTTTCATGCAAGCAATTGAGAGTGGTTTAACCGATGTTTGGATCAGTCAGAAAGGGTGTGTCGGCAGATGTAATTTAGAGCCGACTGTAGAGGTTATTGAAGAAGGGAAAATACCTATAAAATATGGAAAAATAAACAAAGAAAGAGCCGAAGTTATTGTTGAAAAACACCTTAAGAATGGTGAAATAATAAAAGAATGGGTTATAGAATAAGGAGTGGCAAATGGGCATGTTTAATAAAACTGATAAATTTGTTGTTACTTTTTGCGATGGTCCGACATGTATACAAAATGGTTCAAAAGAGCTGGAAAAGGCTTTAAGGGAAGAGACAACTAGGGTAGGAATAGCTGATAAAGTACGTATAAATTTGTCGGGGTGTCTAGGGATGTGCGGAAAATGTCCGATAATGATAATCAATCCGGGGTATGTAATATACGGTAATGTTAAAAAAGAAGATATTACGGAAATCGTTCAAAAACATATTTTGAAAAGAGAGCCGGTAGCAAGATTGGAAATAAATGACGATCATCTTTTTAATAGATTTTTTAGAATATTTGGAGATGTGGATTTTTTTGGTAAACAGATGCGTATAGCTTTAAGGAATTGCGGGATTAGCGATCCTGAAAGTATAGATGATTATTTGGCGTTAAGGGGATATGAAGCATTGGCTAAAGTGTTGACAAATATGACACCGGAGGAAGTTGTCGAAGAGGTAAAGTTGTCAGGATTGAGGGGAAGAGGCGGAGCCGGATTTCCTACTGGCGTAAAATGGGGATTTACCAGTAAGGCAAAAGGGTTAGAAAAATATGTTATTTGTAATGCGGATGAAGGCGATCCGGGCGCATTCATGGATAGAAGTGCTATAGAAGGCGACCCACATACAATTTTGGAAGGAATGGCGATAGGTGGTTATGCGATAGGCGCGTCAAATGGGATTGTGTATATACGCGCTGAATATCCGCTTGCCATAAAGAGATTAAAAAAGGCCATTGAAGACGCTAGGAAAGAAGGCTTTTTAGGTGCAGGGATATTAGGATCGAATTTTTCTTTTGATATTGAAATACGGCTCGGTGCCGGCGCATTTGTTTGCGGTGAGGAAACTGCGTTGATACATTCCATCGAAGGATTGAGAGGAATGCCAAGGCCGAGACCGCCGTTTCCTGCCGTGTCCGGGCTTTTTGGTATGCCTACATTGATAAACAATGTTGAGACATGGGCGAATATACCCGTAGTTATACTTGATGGAGCCAAGTGGTTTAGGACTATTGGAACAGAAGGAAGCAAAGGAACAAAAGTGTTCGCTCTCGCAGGAAAGGTAGTTAATACCGGTCTTGTTGAAGTTCCTATGGGAACTACGATTCGCGAAATAGTTTTTGAAATCGGTGGGGGTATACCTCAGAATAAAAAATTTAAAGCTGTTCAAACTGGTGGGCCTTCAGGAGGCTGTCTTTCAGAAAAATATCTTGATACAGAGATAGATTATGAATCGCTGGCTAAGGCAGGCTCAATCATGGGTTCCGGCGGTATGATTGTAATTGATGAAGATACCTGCATGGTGAATATTTCAAAATTTTTTCTTGAGTTTACGCAGTGTGAATCATGTGGTAAATGTACTCCATGCAGGGAAGGTACAAGAAGGATGCTAGAGATACTCGAACGGATTACTGAAGGAAAGGGAGAGGCCGGAGATATAGAAAAACTTGAACGTTTGGGAAATATGATAAAAAAATCTTCACTATGTGGTCTTGGGCAGTCTGCTCCGAATCCGGTAAGTAGCACTATAAAAAATTTCAGGGAAGAATATGAGGAACATATTAACGAAAAAAAATGTCGTGCAGGCGAGTGTTCGCGGATGGTATCATTTTTGATAACAGATGCATGCGTCGGTTGCACAGCTTGCGTCAAGGTTTGTCCGGTTGGAGCGATAAATGGAAAAGTTAAAGAAAAACATGTGATAAACACAGGAAAATGCGTAAAGTGCGGAAAATGTATAGAGGTATGCAAATTTAAGGCAGTATTAAACCCTAAAAATGTAGTTGTCCATGACAAATAATGCCATTTTTTTTGAATTAAAATGTTTTAAAAAATTCTTGACGCACCTTTCTAAATGGCGCGCTTGCGAATTTTTAAAGCCTTTTATCTCTAAAATAGTCGTCTTATTTATTCATGCTCAACTGCATTTTGCGGGGTAAAAAAATAATATATTTGGGGGTATAAAGTGATTGAAATTTATGTGAATAGTAAAAAATATAATGTTGAAGCATCTCAAACAATTATGCAGGCACTTGATACACTCGGGTTTAAAATACCGCGATTATGTTATCATCCAAAACTTTCGATAGAAGGAGCCTGTAGGGTTTGTATAGTAGAGGTTGAAGGGATAAGAAATTATGTAGCTTCATGCGCGTATCCTGTAACAGAAGGGATGAAAATACATACAAATACATATGAGTTAAGGACTGCGAGAAGAGATATAGTTGAATTGATATTGGATAATCATCCAGAGGACTGTCATACTTGCGAAAGAGACGGTATATGCGAACTTCAAAGGTTGGCTTATTCCATGGGAATAAGAACAAGACATTTTAAAGGTGCAAAGAAAATTTATGCAAAAGACGTGTCGTCCACATCGGTTACAAGAGATCCTGAAAAGTGTATTTTATGTGGCAGATGTGTAAGGATGTGTTCTGAAATACAAAAAGTCAATGCATTGAGATATGCATATCGAGGATTCGGCACGGTTGTAATGCCTGCGTATAATATGCCTTTTTCAGAAAGTGTTTGTACTGCTTGCGGACAGTGTATAAATGTCTGTCCTACTGCATCTTTTGTCGAAAAAAATTATACGCAAGAATTGTTCAAGAAGTTACAAGACAATTCAATTATAAAAATAGCTCAGGTAGCGCCTTCAGTCCGGGCGGCAATAGGAGAGGCTTTTAGTTTTGAACCGGGCCGGGCAATGGAAGGGGAGCTTGCGGCGGCGCTCAAACTTTTGGGGTTTGATTATGTTTTTGATACGCAGTTTGCCGCGGATCTTACTATCATGGAAGAGGCTAGCGAATTTTTGCAAAGAGTACAGGGTAAGGGAAAATTGCCGATGATAACTTCATGTTCGAGTGCGTGGATGAAATGCATGGAACAATTTTATCCCGATATGATAGAGAACATATCTACGTGTAAGTCTCCGATGTCGATGATGGGCGCTCTTACAAAAACTTTTTTTGCCGATAAAATAAAAAAAGATCCGAAAAATATTTTTACTGTGGGAGTTATGTGTTGTACTGCTAAAAAATATGAATCCCAAAGACCGGAACTTAAAGTGAATGGTATGGATGCTACTGATATGGTGGTTACGACAAGAGAAATAGCATGGATGATAAAATCAGCCGGTATAGATTTTGTTAATATAAAACCGGAGAATTTTGATATTCCTTTGGGTCTTTCTTCCGGAGCAGGAACAATTTTTGGGGTTACCGGAGGCGTTATGGAAGCAGCTATAAGAACGGCTTATGAATTATATACGGGAGAGACGCTAATGAATATAGAAGTGAACGCTATTAGAGGTTTTAATGGGATCAAGGAAGGAAAAATAATAATGGATAATCAGGAAATCAGAGTTGCGGTGGCGCATGGTTTAGGGAATGCCGCTGAATTATTAAATACTGTTAGAGAGGATCCCTCAAAATATCATTTTATAGAAATAATGGGGTGTCCGGGCGGATGTATAGGCGGCGGCGGCCAGCCTTATGCTGGATCAAATACTATACCGCTTGATGAAGAATCTCTTAGAAAAAGAGCGGAATCTTTGTATGGTCTTGATAGAAAAAAAACTATACGAAGAAGCAATGAAAATCCTGACATTCAAAGACTATATAAAGAATTTTTGGGTAGGCCATTGGGACCTATTTCGCATAAATTATTGCATACACATTATGAGCCGAAGAATCCAAAAGGAATAATACCGAAAGATATAAAGGCAAGATAATCGGAGGAGATATGAAAATAGACGATAAAGAAAAATTGGGACAATTAAGAGAGTTTATGAATGACTGTAAAAAAAAGCCGCATCCAGAGTCACACCTTATTGCTATTCTTCATAAAGCGCAGGATCTTTATGGATATCTTCCACGAGAAGTTATGGACGATGTTGCAATCGAGATGAATATCCCTACAGCGCACATATGGGGTGTGGCTACATTCTATCATTATTTTAATTTAAAAAAATTGGGGGAACATGTTATTTCGGTTTGTTTAGGGACAGCTTGTTATGTGAACGGCGCTGAAAAAGTAGTAGAAACTTTGAAGCGGGAGTTGGGGATAGACCCCGGAGAAACAACAGCTGATGGTATGTTCACGCTTGCTAGCACTAGGTGTTTAGGTGCTTGCGGGTTAGCTCCTGTAATGATGGTAGATAATAAAATTTACGGCGAACTTAATACTGTAAAGATAAAGGAGATTATAAAAACATACTACAAGGAGTCGGAATGATTTCCGAGACGAAATGAAATATATAGACGGGAGTAGGATAAAAGACATACTTGATAAAGCTCGGAATATACGGAGTGAAAGGGTTAAAGATATTCTTAATAAAAGTAAAGAGCTTCATCGCCTCACTCTTGAGGAGACTGCGGTTCTTTTGTCGCTAGAGGGAGAAGAAAATGAAAGAGCTATTCTTTCTACCGCATCGTTTGTTAAAAATAAAATATACGGCAAAAGAGTCGTGTTATTTGCACCATTGTATATTTCTAATGTATGCTCGAACTATTGTACGTATTGTTCATTCAAAGCTGACAATAATCTTTTTGAAAGAAAAAAACTTACGCAGAAAGAGATTGCCCGAGAGACTAATGCTCTTTTGAAAGCGGGGCATAAAAGGATTTTAATGGTAGCCGGTGAAAACGGTTCACTAGATAAAGGAAACGCGGATTTTTATGTCGAATCAATAAGAACAATTTATTCTGAGAGATATGGGGAAAATAGGATAAGCAGAATAAATGTGAATTGTGCGCCTTTAAATGAAGAAGGATTTAAAAAATTAAAGAAAGAGGGAATCGGCACATATCAGCTTTTTCAGGAAACTTATCATGATGATACATATAAAGAAGTTCATCCTAAGGGGCCAAAAAGCGATCCCGATGTTAGGATAGAAGCTATTGATAAAGCTTTTCGGGCTGGAATAGATGATGTTGGAATAGGTGTTCTTTATGGACTATATGATTATAAATTTGAAACTTTAGGGCTTTTAATGCACACGGAGCATTTAGAGAAAACATTCGGAGTCGGGCCGCATACCATATCAGTTCCGCGTGTGAAACCAGCATGTGGAGCGGAGTATACAAATAATGTGCCGTATAAAGTTTCGGATAAAGATTTCAAAAAACTTATTGCGATTATAAGACTTTCGGTTCCATACACAGGAATAATTTTGTCGACAAGGGAGACACCATATTTAAGGGACAGCCTTTTTGATTGCGGTGTTTCTCAGATAAGTGCCGGTTCAAGCACCTCTCCGGGAGGATACAGCGGCAGTAATGAAGGAGATAAAAATACGCAATTTATTTTGAACGATCATCGTTCTTTGGACGGAGTAGTTATGTCTTTGATAGACGGCAAATTAATCCCCAGTTTTTGTACAGCCTGCTATCGTGAAGGAAGAACAGGGAAAACTTTTATGGGGTTTGCTAATACTGGTACGATAAAAGGCAAATGCGCAATGAACGCGCTCATAACGTTAAAAGAATATCTGGATGATCATTCTTCGGAGATTACCAGAAAAAAAGGTTACGCGTTGATAGATGAATGTAAAAATAATTTGAATGAAGATGAAAGAAAAAGATTGAGTAAAATTTTTCAGGATATTGATAGAGGCAAGAGAGATGAACACATTTGATGTAGTAAATATTTTAGAAAGAGTTTATTCGGATAAATATCCAAAAATAAAGGATATTGAAGTCCTTTTGAACATGAACGTTTCGGCAGAAATAAAAAAAATAACAGCTTTTGCAGATCAGGTCAAAAGTCGTTTTATGGGTGAGGATATACTAATTCGTGGGATAGTGGAATTTTCAAATATATGCGGCAATCAATGCGTGTATTGCGGACTTAATGTGGGTAACAAAAATATTAAAAGGTATTCTCTTATCGAGTCAGAAGTCATGAATAGTGTACAAGATATGTATGGTCTCGGGATAAAGACAGTTGTTTTACAGTCAGGCGAAAATAGCGCTCTAGATCCGGTGTGGTTAAAGGATATAATATTTAATATAAAAGAATCATATGATATGGCCGTAACTTTATCTGTCGGAGAAAAAAAACACAGAGAATATAAAATGTGGAAAGAAGCAGGAGCTGACAGATATCTATTAAAAATAGAAACAGCTAATGAACGTCTTTATAGAGCTCTCCATCCGGGCATGGATTACAGTAATAGACGAAAATGTCTTAGGCTTTTAAGAGATATCGGTTATCAGGTAGGCTCAGGAAATATTGTAGGGTTAAAAGGCCAGAGTGTAAGTAATATTGCTGAAGATATATTATTTTTTTTAAAAGAAGATCTAGACATGATAAGTGTTAGTCCATATATACATCATAAAAATTCATCATTGGATAAAAATGAGGGATCTGATCCTATGATGGTAATAAAGGCGATAGCGCTTACCAGAATAACAGCTAAAAATGTTCATATGCCTTCGACTACTGCTATGGAATATTTGGGTAAGGCTCATAAAAAAAAAGCCATGGAGTCTGGGGCTAACGTTATAATGATAAATTTTACACCGCTAGCTGTGAAAAATTTATATAATATTTACGGCAGGCAGAATAAAAAAAATATTAAAAAATGTGACTCACAGCATATAAATGATATCTCTAAAAAATTTGCGCGAAAATTAGATTTTTCCAGAGGCGATTCTTTTAAACCTGAAAAAAAAATTAAAAGGATTTTGTCCCATGTATAGTACTCCTAAAAGTAATAGGCTACATATAGGTATTTTTGGAAGAAGAAATTCTGGAAAATCCAGTATTATTAACGCAATAACAGGACAGAGCTTGGCAATAGTATCTGATATTCCGGGGACTACGACAGATCCTGTTTATAAGTCTATGGAGATATTGCCTATAGGTCCTTGTGTTCTTATTGATACCGCAGGCATAGATGATGACAGTATTTTGGGTAACGAGAGAATAAAAAAAACTATGAAAGTATTTCGCAAAACAGATGTAGCGATTCTAGTAGTGGATGTTCATATCGGTATGGGAAAGTTCGAAGAAGAATTGATAATACGTTTTAAATCGGCAAAAATTCCTTTTGTTATTATTGTGAATAAATGTGATCTTAAAAGGTCATCAGAATTGATAAGCAAATTAAGTGAAAAAGGATATACATATTTGGAAGTCAGTACTCATACAGGGCAGGGGATCGAAGACCTTAAAAAGAACATAATAAAAATAGCTCCTGATGACTGGGCATCTATTCCTTTGGTAGGCGATATAGTTAATCCAAATGACCTTATAGTAATGGTGTGTCCCATAGACAGCGCTATGCCGAGAGGAAGGCTGATACTTCCGCAGGTTCAGGTGTTGCGTGATATTCTTGATTCTGATGCTTCCGCAGTAGTTGTGAAAGACACAGAATTAACGGATGTATTAAGTAAATTGGCTAGTCCTCCGGATCTTGTCATAACTGATTCGCAGGTTTTTGAAACTGTTAAAGAAATATTGCCGAGCGAAATACCATTAACATCTTTTTCAACAATCTATGCGAGGCATAAAGGCGATTTGAATGTATTTTTGGAAGGTGTAAAAGTTTTAAATGAACTAAATGATGGAGATGAGATATTAATAGCCGAAGCATGTACTCATCACGTACAGGCAGAGGATATCGGTAGAAGTAAAATACCAACATGGCTTTTAAATATGACTGGAAAAAATTTAGAGTTTGATATTACAGCCGGTGGTGATTTTCCGGAAGACGTCTCAAAATATCAGATGATAATAACTTGCGGCGGCTGTATGATAAACAGAAGGGAAATGATGTTCAGGATCGAAACGGCGGTAAAGAGTGGTGTCGCTATAACTAATTATGGAATATTGATAGCTTATATAAACGGAATTCTTGAAAGGGTCGTGGAGCCTTTTTCTCAAAATAAATAAAAAACGGAGGTGTGTGATGGGTAAAAAAATATTAATAGTTGATGATGATGCTGATTTCAGGGAAGTGATGGGCGTTCTCCTTGAATCAAAAGGATATATTATCTTAGAAGCATCTGATGGTGAATCAGGGTATAAAAAAGCTAAAGCAGAAAAACCCGATCTTATCATACTTGATGTCATGATGGCCCATAAATCAGAGGGATTTGATATCGCTAGGAAAATTCATAGCGATAAAGAAATATCGCGTATCCCGGTTATTATAAGCACGGGTGTTACAAAAGAAATGAATCTGCCGTTTACGTTTAGCCCTGATGAAACGTGGCTACCAGTAAAGGTTGTTCTAAATAAGCCGATAAAACCTGATGTTCTTTTGAAGGAAGTAGCAAAATATATTTAAACTAAAAATTGCAATTTTAATGTGCTTTTAAAGTTTGATATATTTTTTGTTTGTATTTTTTTTGAATTTATATATAATTTAAATCTGATAAAATTTGGCACAAGGTTTGTGCTGTTGTTTAAAACGTAAAGAAGCGTTTTTAGAAATGTTGTTTTCGATTAAAGTTCGCGAAACATATTTTTAAAAACGCTTTTTTATTTTTGGGAGTAAATTTTAAGGAGGTATCATAGAATGGTAAATTTTGTGGACACATTGTTTGTGTTATTTTCCGCGGCATTGGTTATGTTGATGACTCCGGGATTAGCTCTTTTTTATGGCGGAATGGTGAGAAGAAAAAATGTTTTAAGTGTGCTTATGCAATGTATGATTGCTTTATGTTTAATAACTCTTCAATGGATGTTGTTTGGATATAGCTTGTCTTTTGCGCCCGGGAACGGTTTTTGGGGCGGGTTTGATTGGTTGGGTCTTAATGGTGTCGGTTTCCAGCCTTTTGCGGATTATTCTAGCACAATACCTAATCAAGTATTTATGTTTTATCAAATGATGTTTGCGGTTATTACTCCAGCGCTTATTATAGGCGCTTTCGCGGAAAGAATGAAATTTTCCGCTTTTTTAATTTTCGCTTTATTATGGGCGACATTTGTGTATGATCCGATTTGCCATTGGGTTTGGGGTAGCGGCGGTTGGTTGAAAAATTTAGGAGGAGTTGATTTTGCCGGGGGTATTGTTGTTCATACTAGCGCCGGTATAGCGGCATTAGCGACTGCGATAATTATCGGAAAACGTAAATTTATAAATCATTTGCCGTCTCCGCATAATTTGCCGCTCGTGTTAGTCGGTACAGGATTACTTTGGTTTGGCTGGTTTGGTTTTAATGGCGGCAGTGCTCTAGCGGTTAATGGTGTCGCGGTAAACGCTTTTATAACAACAAACGCTTCTAGCGCGGCGGCAGGGTTGAGTTGGGCGCTTTTAGAATGGGTGCGTAATGGTAAACCCACATTATTTGGTGTGATTACAGGGTCAATCGCCGGATTAGCCACAATAACTCCGGCTTCAGGATTTGTGAGCCCGGGAATAGCTATTTTAATAGGGGTATTAGCCAGTATTGTATGTTTTATCGGTGTTGCGGTTATTAAGCCGAAATTCGGATATGATGATTCTTTGGATGCGTTTGGTGTTCATGGTATCGGCGGCATCTTGGGAACATTAGCTACAGGATTATTTGCTTCTAAGTTAATTAATCCCGCGGGAGTTGATGGATTATTATTTGGCAATCCTAAACAATTTTTGATTCAGGTATTCGGAGTGTTAGTTGTTTCAGTTTATACTTTCGTGGTAACATTTATCATTTATAAATTAGTTGATGTATTTTTTGGAATACGAGTTAAAGAACAAGATGAAGCTATGGGGCTTGATCTTACGCAACATCATGAAAGAGCATACACTATTTTAGAATAGGGGGGATAAATATGAAATTAATTATTGCTATCATTCAGCCATATCGTTTAGAAATGGTTAAAGAAGAGTTATATAAAGCGGATGTGAATCTGATAACAGTAAGCGAGGTTTTAGGGCATGGCAGGCAAAAAGGTGTTACTGAATATTACAGAGGCGTAAAAGAAACAGGGAATCTTCTAAGAAAAATACGTTTGGAAATAGCAGTAAACGATAATTTTGTGGAACCTACAATAAAAGCTATTATTAAAGGCGCTAGAACCGGTGAAACTGGTGACGGAAAAATATTTGTTTCAAATTTAGAGGAATGTATACGGATAAGAACTGAAGAGACAGGTTCTAAAGCTATTGGATAAAATTTTGTTTATTAGTAGCCGGCGGTTCTTTTATTGGTGCCGACGGAAATTACTAATCCCTTGATTTAGCATAATTTTGTTCTATAATAAGGCACATGATAAATAGTTTTGAAGAGGCATATAATCATCTTAGAAAACATTTTTGTCTTTTTTTGTTTGCTGTAATTGTCTTTACTCTGCTCTTTTTGGAAATATTGAGAAAGATTTTTAATGATTATAATTATCCGCCGCTAAATAGTCATTTCCGATATATTCTGCTTGCCGGTATTTTAATCAGCTATATTTTATATGTTAACTTATTAAGCCGTTATTTTTCTTTAGGTAAATTAGTAGTAAATAAAAATTTGGTACTATTTTCCGCTATTTTGTTTGTATTTCTTTCTTTAATTCCGCCTATTCTTTCTATTGATTTGTATGAATATGTTATGCGTGGCAGGATGTCTAGTTTGTACGGTCTTAATCCATTTTTAACTACACCAAGCGCTGTCCCCGGAGATGCTCTATTTAATATAATATTTTGGAAAAATGAAGTAAGTGTTTACGGTCCGTTATGGAGTAGTTTCGCGTGGTTAATTACTAGATTAACCGGTTCAAACGATTTTTTTAATATATTAGGATTTAAATTTTTCATACTAATATTTTACGGACTTTCCTGTTATGTTTTATATAAATTGGCTAAAAATATAGCGCCAAAAGCGGCTTATTATATTACCGCGGCTTTTATGTTTAATCCGTATCTTATGTTTATGAATTTAGTTGAAAGTCATAATGATATTATAATTATTTTTTTCTTGATAGCCGGTTTATATTGTCTATCTAAAAAGAAATATATATTAGCGGTATTGATGCTGGACGCGTCAATTGCAGTTAAATATGTTACGGTATTGTTACTGCCGCTTTTTATTATTTATATAATTCGTAATTCCGGCGGCGTGAAAAAAGGTTTTAAAATAGTATCTATTATTATCATAGTAAATTTTATTTTCGCGTATTTTGTGTGGGTGCCTTTTAATATGAGCACTACTGACATAATGTGCCTTTTGGAAAAAATAAAATTCAGGTTAGATACTAATACTATTCCTTATATAACTTATTCATTTTTGAAATTTTTTTGGCAAGAATTGGATATGAATATTTTTAGGCGTTTGGCAGATATCGCGTTTATGGTAATATCTTTATTTATATATCTAAACTTTTGTGTTACGCGAAGGTATTCTTTGAGGTATCTTATCACATCGTCTCTAGTACTTTTTATAGCTTATTATATTATAAGTTCCTTTCAATTCGGTTCTTGGTATATTATTTGGATAACACCGCTTATTTTGTTAAGTAAATTTCCTAAGAAAATTATTTTTATGATATTGGTTACTTTGGCAGGCCTTATATCATTTTGGAAAAGAATATCATTTTTATTAATTTTATCGGCGGCAGGGTATTTGTTTATGGTGTTACAGCCGAAATTATATAATTTTTTTTTGGGTGTGAAATTTTTCGGGAGAAGGTTAGTGATTTTAGGGAGAACGGATGAATAGTCTTAAAAATAATAAGGAGATACAATGAAAAATCTTAAAATTTTGGTCGCGGGCGCGGGTAACTGGGGAAAACATTTAGTAAGAAATTATTATGATTTGGGCGTTTTATATGGGTGTTGCGATGTGGATGAAAAAAGGCTCGAAGCAGTAAAACGGTCATTTAATCCTGCTAAAATATCAAATGATTTTAGCGTGCTTGTAAGAGACCCTTTAATTGACGGCGTCGTTATTTCTGCTCCGGCGGTAGATCATTATAGATTAGCTAAAATGGCTCTGGATCAAGGGAAAGCGGTATATGTTGAAAAACCAATGGCGCTTACCGCGAAGGATTGCGAAGAATTAGTGGCTTTAGCGAAAAAACAAAAAGTAGTTTTAATGGTAGGACATCTTATGTTGTATCATCCCGCAGTCCGTCAAATTAAGGCGTACATAGATAAAGGGGAGTTGGGAGATATTTATTATGGATATTCTGTGCGTGTTAATCTGGGGACTGTCCGTCGTGATGAAAATTCACTTTGGAGTTTTGCTCCGCATGATATTTCAATGCTCCTTTATTTATTCGGCAGTCCCGTAACAAGTGTTTCAGCTAGAGGGCAGTATTATTTGCAGAAGGGGATAGAGGATGTTGTGTTTTTATCATTATATTTTAAAGATCAGAAAATGGCGCAAATACAGATTTCATGGCTTGATCCGCATAAAGAAAGAAAACTCACAATAGTAGGAAGCAAAAAAATGCTTGTGTTTGACGATGTTGAAAATGTGGAAAAAATAAAAATTTATGATAAGGGCATTACAGTTGAACAGCAAAAAGGAGAGTTTGATTCTTATGGAGATTATCTGACACTTCGCTCAGGCGATATCTATCTGCCATATGTCGATATGGTGGAACCGTTACGTGTGGAGTGCCGTCATTTTCTTGAATGTATTAAGGAAAATAAAAAACCGTTTACTGACGGAGAAAGTGGACTAGAGGTAGTCAGAATTCTTGAAAAAGCGCAAGAATCTTTAAAACAAGGTGGAATGCCTATCGAAATTTAGATTTAAAAATATTTTACTATGGCCTTTCTTTATAGCCATGTGTTACATTTAATTTGAGTCAATTCGCCAAATGATATAAGGTTGACATATTTTGTATAATATATAATAATAAATGGCTATCAAAATATGTAATTTTCATCTATTTTTTGTAATTTTACAAACATGTTAGGAGGGGCACGTTATGGAAGATAGGATTAAAAAGGCTATAGATACTATTCGTCCTATTCTTAATCGTGATGGAGGCGATATTGAGTTTGTAAGTTTAGATAAGGATATTGTAAAAGTTAGGCTTAGAGGCGCTTGTAGCGGATGCCCGATGAGCCAGATGACAGTAAAATCAGTAGTTGAGCGTATTATAAAAGAGCATGTTCCGGAAGTAAAAAGTGTTGTAACTGTTTGAAAATTATAAATGACAATTAGTATATGATTGATTTAGAAGTAGTAACAGCCAAAAAGGCTATGAGAAAGGAGTTAAGGGAGAAGTTAAGTCGGTTGTGTCCATGTAGCCGGTTGGAAAAAAGTTTATTTATTCAGAAAAAATTTATTGCAAGTGATGATTTTAAAAATGCGGACATTATAATGACTTATGTGGCGCTTCATAGTGAAGTTGATACAACGTATCTTATAGATAAGTCATTGGCATTTGGTAAAAAAGTAGTAGTTCCGTTTGTTGATGTTGTGACGCATATGATCATTCCGGTTGAATTAAGGACACGGGGAGAACTTGTAAAGGGGCCGTACGGTATTCTTGTTCCTAAAGATGGAGCCCAAAATAAAGTGCCTTTAAGGGAGATAAAAACAGTGATTATTCCATGTTTAGCATTTGATAAAAATAATATGAGATTAGGCAGAGGCAAGGGATATTATGACAGATTTCTTGCTAGGGAAGAGCTTTCTTCCTCCCGTACTATCGGGTTTGCTTTTAATTTTCAAATTTTTGATTCTCTCCCTTTTGATCCTCACGATAGGAACGTGAATTTGGTCCTAACCGATTGACCCTCTATTAACGCAGGAAATAATATCGTTTTGAATTGTTACTACGTAATTCAATTTGTAGTATGGTATGTGTATTTTTGTAATTTCTATTCACTCATCTTTTTGGGCGCACAGCGAATAGCTATAGTGAAATAGAAAATTAATTTACCCTGTATTTTTAAAATATCAGGATTAACATAAGAGAGGAGGACTAGATGACAAACAATAATATGGGACATATTGGATTTGCTTTATTAGGTGGATTTTTCTTTTTTATTTTTGGATATATTTTGAGAAAATATACTGCTAAAAGAAAAATAAAGTATGCGGAAGATCATGCGAAGACAATTATATCTCAGGCTAAAATTGAGGCTGAACGATGCAAAAGAGAATCAACTATTGAAGCTAAAGATATTTTGCTTAAAATGCGCACTGATTTCGAAGAAGAGGCTAAAACGCATAGGAAAGAAATGCTTGTATTGGAAAAACGTTTAGTGCAGAAAGAAGAAACATTGGACAAACGAGTAGAACTATTGGAGCAAAAAGAACGTGAACTTAAGAAAATGGATGAGGACCTGAAGGTTGGTAAAGTCAAGCTGGAAAAACATTCGGAGGAACTTACAAAAATAATAACAATGGAAAAAGACCGGCTTGAAGAAATTTCAGGCATGACCAAAGATCAGGCGAAAGAAATGCTTGTTAAGCGGATGGAAGAAGATGCGAGAATTGAAGCCGCTCTTACCATTAGGAAAATTCAGGAAGAGACAAAAGATAAGGCAGATAAAGAAGCCCGTAAAATAGTAGGTCTTGCTATTCAGAAATGCGCTGTGGATCATACTGTTGATACTACGGTAAGTGTTGTACATCTTCCTTCGGAAGAAATAAAGGGACGTATTATCGGCCGTGAAGGAAGAAATATCAGGGCTTTAGAAATGGCTACAGGTGTTGATGTTATCATAGATGACACACCTGAAGCAGTTATAATTTCCGGATTTGATAAATTTCGAAGAGAGATAGCCAAGAAATCATTGGAAATTCTTATAGAAGACGGGCGTATCCACCCGGGGCGCATTGAAGAAATTGTTGAAAAAACAAAAAAAGAAATGGAAGCTGAAATAAAAGAAGAAGGAGAAAATGTCCTTTTGGAAATGGGTATTCATGGGATGCATCCTGAAATAGTTAGGCTTCTCGGCCGCTTAAAATATCGTACCAGTTACGGCCAAAATGTTTTACAGCATTCAAAAGAAACAGCATATCTTATGGCGGGTATGGCAGGAGAACTTAAACTCGATGTGCGTTTAGCGAAACGTATAGGTGTTTTGCATGATATAGGAAAAGCTGTTTCTCATGAAATTGAAGGCACTCATTCTAAAATTGGCGCGGAATTAGCTAAAAAATATGGTGAAGCTGAAATTGTAGTACATGCGATTGAAGCCCATCATTCAGATATTGAGCCAAGAACTTTATTAGCTGTTTTAATACAGGCCGCAGACGCTATAAGCGCGAGCAGACCCGGAGCAAGAAAAGAAACATTAGAAGCGTATATAAAAAGAATGGAAGATTTAGAAACTATAGCGAATTCTTTTCCCGGAGTGGATAAGACTTACGCTATACAGGCGGGAAGAGAAGTGCGTATTATTGTTCAGCCGGAAAAAATTAATGACGCTAATATTCCGGTAATGGCACTTGATATTAAAAAGAAAATAGAGACAGAACTTCAGTACCCCGGGCAGATAAAAGTTGTGGTTATTAGAGAAGTGAGATCTATTGAATACGCAAAATAAGGCCTGAATTTTTATAAATAATAGCGAGGGACATAAGTCGGCCTAGCGTAGCTATTTTAAAATCAGGCATAATGATTGGTAGAAAAATGAGAATATTGTTTTTAGGTGATATAGTCGGCAGTCCCGGCAGAGAAATAATAGAAAAAAAATTGTCGGAATATAAGAAAAAAGAGCGGATAGACTTTGTTATTGCTAATGGGGAAAATGCCGCCAGTGGTAGCGGGATTATTCCTCGCATAGCGGAACAGCTTATATCCGACGGTGTGGATGTTATAACATCAGGAGATCATATATGGAAAAGAAAAGAAATATATGATTATCTTAAATGTTCAAAAAGAATTGTTCGTCCTGCCAATTATCCTAAGGGTGTTTTAGGATGGGGGTCAACTATAGTTAGTGATGAACGCGGCAGGAAAGTCGGGGTTATAAATCTTATAGGTCGAGTGTTTATGGACCCCATGGATTGTCCTTTCGCGCGTGTTTTAGAAGAGCTTGAATTTGTTTCAAAAGAAACTTCAATAATTATAGTTGATGTGCACGCGGAAGCTACAAGTGAAAAAGTCGCGCTTGGGTGGTTTTTGGACGGCAAGGTTTCTGCTGTTATCGGCACGCATACGCATATTCAGACTGCGGATGAAAAAATTTTACCCAAAGGTACAGCGTATATTACCGATGCTGGGATGACAGGGCCTTACGAATCGGTTATAGGCAGAAAGTGCGAGCAGATTATTGAACGTTTTAGAACTCAGCTTCCTACTAAATTTGAGGTTGCTGACGGCGGCGTTGAAATGCACGGAGTTCTTTTGGAAATTAATGATAAGACAGGGAAGGCGGAAAGTATTGTAAGGGTTCAACAAAAGTTGTAACAGCCGCTTTCGAATATCAAAATTTTTATGATAGAAGATAATTTATTTTTTAAAAATGAAAACGCTGACGCTAGTGAAACAAAAAATTTGTTTTCATCCGGAAAAAAATCAAAGCCCCGCAAAGTATCCGCTAAAAAATATTTAATCGAAGGAGCGTCTTCTAATAGAGATGTTTTTCAGAATAGTAATATAGGCAATGTCGCCGTAGATATCGGCCTTAAACCGCGCGTTTATACTGTTACTGAAATAACACGGCGTGCGCGTGTCTTAATGGAAGAAGCGTTCCCCGCGGTTTGGATTAGTGGAGAAGTTTCTAATTATAAATCGCATTCTTCAGGCCATTTATATTTTAGTTTAAAAGATGATACCAGTATTTTGAAATGTGTTTTTTTTAGGAGCGCTAACGCGCGTCTGAAATTTGATCTTAATGATGGAATGCTTGTATTATGTTTTGGCCGTATAAGTGTGTATGAAAAACAGGGGCAATATCAGCTTTATGTGGAGGCAATTGAACCTTTAGGCGCGGGCGCGTTATCTTTAGCTTTTGAAAAATTAAAAAATGATCTTCGTAAAGAAGGTCTTTTTGATGAAAACCATAAAAAGAAAATCCCGTTTCTTCCAAAAAAAATAGGTATTGTGACTTCAATTACAGGCGCGGCAATTCGGGATATTCTTCAAATATTATTTCGCAGATTTCATAATGTCCATGTTGTTATTTATCCTGTGAAAGTTCAAGGCGAGGGTTCTGAAAATGAAATAGCAAGCGCCATAGCCGCATTAAATGAATATAATAAATATTTTATTGAAAAATTTACAAGAGAAGATGTTATAGATGTCATGATAGTGGCTAGGGGCGGAGGAAGTTTAGAAGATTTATGGGCTTTTAATATGGAGGAAGTTGCGAGAGCTGTTTTTGCTTCTCATATACCGGTAATAAGCGCTGTAGGGCATGAGATTGATTTTACTATTTGTGATTTTGTGTCGGATTTACGCGCGCCGACGCCTTCAGCGGCCGCGGAATTAGTAGTGTCTGAAAAAAATATTCTATTGGAAAATATAAGCGCTATAGAAAAAAGATTAGATTCGATATTGTTTAAGCATATAGCTAGTTTGGATGATAAAGTGCGTTCTCTTTCGGAAAGTTATGTTATGAGAGCTCCTTGTAATACCATTCTCCAACGTTTACAGGAAATAGATGATTTTGAAAAAAAGATGAAAATATCTATATCTCATTTTTATGAAGTTAAAAAGACAGGCATGGAGAGGCTTTTTGATAAATTGGAAGTGCTTAGTCCTCGTAATATTTTAAACAGGGGTTATAGCATAACTTTTAAAGAAGGGAAAGTCGTGAAAAAGTTTGAAGAAATAAAAAAAGGCGATAGATTAGTAACCGCGTTGTCGCGCGGGTCTGTGGAATCTACTGCCGATAAAATGAGTTTAGGAAAGGACAATATATGACAACTAAAGAATTAAGCTTTGAAGAAGCAATAGATAAATTGGAAAAAATAGTTTATGAATTGGAAGAAGGGAATATAACGCTCGATAATCTTCTCAATAAATATGAAGAGGGTGTTAAACTGGTGGCATATTGTCGGGATGTATTGAATAAAACAAAAAAGAAAATAGAAGTTTTGAACAAAACTAAGGATGGAGTTTTTTTAGCTAAAGAAAGTACATCTGATTTTTGAATGAAAATGTGCCGTATTTTCAGGTTAATATGCTATATTTTTATAATGTTAGAGGCTGGTAAACATGATATAATGTATCCTAAAATTATTTTTTTGGGATAGATGGGAAACATAATGGAAAATAAATATTTAAATAAAATAAAAGGGCCCGAGGATATAAAAGATTTTGAGATTTCTGCACTTGAGATTCTTGCGGGGGAAATACGTGAAAAAATAATAGAGACTACGTCTCAAAACGGCGGGCATATTGCCGCGAGTTTAGGAACAGTTGAACTTTCTATCGCTCTTCACAAATGTTTGAAAAGCCCGAGTGATAAAATTATTTGGGATGTTGGGCATCAAAGTTACGCGCATAAGCTTTTAACCGGCCGGGTTAAATCTTTTGATACTTTGCGTGAAATGGGCGGTATAAGCGGTTTTCCGAATAAGGATGAGAGTGAACATGACCATTTTACCGCGGGGCATAGCGGAACATCTATTTCAAGCGCGCTTGGATTAGCTACGGCAAGAGACCTTAACGGAGAAGATTATAAAGTTGTTGCTGTGATTGGAGACGCGTCTCTTACTACAGGATTAGCTCTTGAAGGCCTTAATCACGCGGGGCATTTAGGTAGTAATCTTATTGTTATTTTGAATGATAATGAACACGCGATTTCACGGCCTGTCGGCGCGATAAGCCGTTATTTGAATAAGATTATTACTAACCGTTTTTATAATAAAATAAAAGATGAATATGAGAAAGTCATAAAAAATATTCCTAAAGTCGGAGAAACAGCGTTTAAAGCTGTCCGAAAGTTTCAAGAAAGCATAAAAAGCATGCTTGTTCCGGGCATTCTTTTTGAAGAGTTCGGCTTCCGTTATTTTGGCCCAATCAACGGGCATGATATAAATCAGCTTATTTCAATTTTTAATAATACATTTTCTTTAAAAGAACCTGTTCTTATTCATGTGATAACTAAAAAAGGTAAAGGATATACGCCGTCGGAACTTGACCCGATTAAGTTTCACGGAGTTTCTAGTTTTGATATTGAAAGCGGTAATTTTTTAACTTGTGACAGTAATGATAAAACATTCACAGAACATTTCGGAGAAAAAATAGTTTCATTGTCTGAAAAGAATGAAAAAATTGTTGCTATTACCGCGGCAATGAAAGACGGAGTTGGACTTGATAAATTTGCTGATAAATTTCCTGCAAGATTTTTTGATGTTGGAATAACCGAAGAACATGCTGTAACTTTTGCCGCGGGACTCGCGAAAGGCGGATTTAGACCTATTGTCGCGATATATTCAACATTTTTACAACGTTCATTTGATCAGATGATACATGATGTGGCATTACAAAATTTGCCTGTTATTTTTTGTCTTGATAGAGCAGGGCTTGTAGGAAAAGATGGTCCTACGCATCATGGTGTATTTGATATCGCGTATACACGAGTTCTTCCTAATTTTATTGTTATGGCGCCTAAAGACGGAATAGAACTCGAAATGATGATGGCATCTTCTTTGAAATGGAATAATCCTGTAGTGATACGTTATCCGCGCGATAATGCGCGACCGTATAAAGAAAAGACCGCTTTAAATCCCATAGAACTTGGCAAGTCAGAATGGCTTAAAAAAGGTAAAGATGCCGCGATTATAGCTGTGGGAAACATGGTTAATACAGCTTTAGAAATATCCAATATATTGTCGAAGGAAGGTATTGAATTGGGTGTAATTAACGCGCGTTTTATTAAACCTTTAGATTTAGCTATGTTGGAAGAAGTATCATCTGGGACACAGTATATTATCACAATGGAAGAAGGCGTTATTTCTGGAGGGTTTGGCAGTGCTGTTTTAGAAGCAATTGAAGAAGAAAATATAGAAAATGTCAATGTTAAATGTTTAGCCTTGCCTAATAAGTTTATAGAACATGGTTCGCGTGAAGAGCTTTTACGTAAATATCATATGACCGCCGTAGAAATAGTTTCTTTTATAAAGATGGAAAGGATGTTCAATGGCGCTAAACGTTAAAAGCACAACTAAGCTAGTTATAAATATTGAAAATTGTAAGGGATGTTTATTATGCCTTGAAGTTTGTCCTGCTAAAGTATTTCAGCTTTCTGAACATGTAAATAAAAAAGGTGTTAAATATATTGAGGCTGTTTCTCCTGAAAAATGTGTCACGTGCGGAAGATGTTTTGCAATATGTCCGGATACCGCGATAGAAATAAATCCGAACTAGAGTTAGATACGCGCCTATAGCGCGGGAAATAAGGAAAAATAATAGGTGAAAAAAACTTATTTATGTACAGGAAATGAGGCCTGCGCTGAAGGAGCTTTACGCGCGGGATGTAGATTTTACGCGGGTTATCCTATAACTCCTCAGAATGAGCTTATCGCGTATATGTCTAGGCATATGCGTGAAAGAGGCGGAGTTTTTATTCAGGCTGAAAGCGAACTTTCAGCGGTGAATATGGTGCTAGGCGCGTCAATTGCCGGCGCGCGCGCTATGACGAGTTCTTCAGGCCCCGGGATAAGTTTAAAACAAGAAGCTATTTCATATATCGCGGCGGGAGAATTGCCCGCTGTTATTGTCAATATAATGAGAGGCGGCCCCGGGTTAGGCAGTATTTCTCCGAGTCAGTCAGATTATTTCCAAGCAGTTAAAGGCGGAGGGCATGGTGATTATCATTTAATTGTTATGGCGCCCGCGACTATTCAGGAAATGTTTGATTTTACTTACCGTGCTTTTGGTCTTGCTGATAAATATCGAAATCCTGTTATGATTTTAGCTGACGGGATGATAGGCCAGATGATGGAAGTTTTGGAATATGATGAACATATTGAACCAGTGCCTTTTGTGAAAAAAGATTGGGCTTTAACCGGAGCAAAAAATCGTTCGGGGCATAATATTAAAACACTTATATTGGGTAAAGAAGGCGAAACACTTGAAGAATACAATAGAAAGCTTCAAGAAAAATATAAAATTATTGCGTCTGCGGAAATAGAGGCGGAAGAATATCTTACTAGTGACGCGCAAAAAGTTATAGTCGCTTATGGGCTAATGAGTCGTATAGCGCGTACGTGTGTTGACAATTTAAGAAAAAACGGTGTTAAAGCCGGGCTTATAAGGCCTAAAAAATTATGGCCGTTTCCAAGCAGGATAATAAAAAACATATCAGCGCGCGGAGTTAAATTTTTGGCTGTTGAAATGAGCGCGGGTCAAATGGTTGAAGACGTAAGGCTTAGTGTATGCGATGATGCGCGCGTATTTTTTTACGGTACGCAAGAAGAAAAGCGCTGACAATAATAGGATCAAACTGTGTTCCGGAATTATCTTTTATAATCTGAACAGCAACTTCAGCCATTTTTCTTTGACGATACGGCCGGTCGCTTGTAATCGCGTCATAAGTATCCGCTACTGATATAATACGCGCTATAAAAGGTATTGCTTCACCTTTTAAACCATCGGGATAGCCTACACCGTCATAACGTTCATGATGCGCCCTTACCTCAGCCGCAACGCCGCTAAGCTGTTTAATCGGATAAAGTATTGTAGCGCCTGTTATGGGATGTTCCTTAACTTTTTCGTACTCTTCCTTTGTAAGGCTGGCAGGCTTATTTAATATACTATCCGGCACACCGATTTTTCCCACATCATGCAATAACGCGGATATATGAAGAGTCTCTTTAAAATTTTGATATTGTTTAGCTTCGGGAAGTTCTTCAAGTTCATCCGCGATAGAAAGCGCGTATTGAGTGACTCTTTCCGTATGCCCATGAGTATACGGGTCCCGCGCGTCTATAGTGGCGGCAAGCGAAATCGCGGTATGAATAAACATATTATGTTCCCGCTCATAAAGCGTGTGAACTTCCATTATTTTTTCATGTAAATCCTGAATAAGCTGAGCGTTTGAAAGCGCCATAGCAACGTCATTGGCAAGCGTCGTAAAAAGGCTTATTTCCTGACGATTAAATTCTTGACCGGACACTTTTCTGCCAAGTATCAAAACACCCAAAACACTTTTTTTATAATATATCGGAATGCAAATATTCGCTTTTAATAATTCCATCTGCTTAATTACCTGCGGAACCATTTCCAATAGCGTCATATGTAAATATTTATTTTCATCATACATTTCTTTTTTAGACATTTCCAAAAGCCGCGAATAATCTAAAGAACCTGATGGCGAAATAACATAATTTATTCTCTCATTAAAAAATCTTACAAGAGGATTATCCGTCTTAAGCTTAATAAATCCTGTCGGGATCTTGTTGCCTTCCACACCTTTACTGTCAACCAATAAAAAACTATTTTTCCTTTTAGAATAAATAAGCATAGCTGTATGACTAGTTTTAACATGTTCATCTATAGTTTTTACTATCATACGGATAAGATGTTCGGGTTTTTTAAACCGAATCATATTACGGGAGGCTTCTTCGATAAAAACCTGATAATCAAGTTTATCGGAATTTTCCGTATTGCTTAATGAAGGCATACTCGTATGATAAAAAGACGGTTCATCTTTTATCTTATCTAGTATCCAATCATCTACCTTCTGCCACTTAATATTAGATGGTACAATTTTTTTGTCTGCCATAAATTTGTTTTTTGTGTCACGATAAAGGCAAAAAAATATTAACAACATAACACACATTGTGTATGCCGCGAATGTTATCTAAAGTTTATCATGCTAGTAACGTTTTAGCAAAAAAATCCAACAAAAAAATAATTAATGAAAATCAACGGCTGATAATTTTATATTTTAGTACGGCCCGCGGCGCTAAAAACAACCTGCTCCAATTGATCCAAAGAAATAGGTTTTGTAATATACCCTATTGCGCCATGCCTGATCGCCTCTTCAACTTTTTCATTATCTTCGATTGCCGTAACCATAATAACCTTTGTTCCGAGATTCATTTTCTGAAATTCTTTTAAAGTCCTAAGGCCGTCAGTAATAGGCATTTTTATATCAAGAAGAATAATATTCGGCCTTTTCATTTCCGCTAGAGTCAACGCTTCTTTACCGTTATAAGCGGTAAAAACATCAAAGTCCCTTTCTTTAAAAAAATTTTTCACAAAATCACAAATTTCTATTTCATCATCAACTACCATTAATCTTGTCATCTCGCCCGCCCTTCTGTTTATATCCAAAAAAAATACTTAAACCGTAAAACTGCGTTTGGACATAGATGAAGAATGCTAAGATGTTTGAGATAAAAGGCTTAAAAAAATTTGTAGGCGCACCATTTGATGAGGTGCGTCAAAGATTTTTTTAAGCCTTTTAGCCGAACAGATTCGCATTATTCGCTATGGACAAATGCAGTTTTTCGGTTAAACCATAACCACGTATACAAATTAGCTTTACACCTTATACTTCTAGCTGACCGCATTTTTAATAGATTCTTCCAATATTTTTAGACTCTGTAAAGGTTTTTCAAAATAACCGTAAGCGCCTTCTTCCATTAAACGATTTTTTGTCTTCCCTGAATCGCTAAACGCCGTTATAAATATAATTTTCGTATCCGGTTTAATTTTTTTTATCTCTCTCATTACTTCGTCGCCATTTAATCCTATCATTTTAAGATCTAAAAGGACAACCGCGTGATTATATTTTCTAAATAATTCTAACCCTATTACGCCGTCATGCGCAATATCAATTTTATATCCTCTTAAATCAAAATATTGTTTAATCATATCCGTGAAATTTTCTTCATCATCAATAGATAAAATCCTTATATTTTTCATATCCATAAATACCGCCTTACTTAACCGAGTTAAAAATTATTGAAAAGATTGTTCCTTCTCCAAGCTTACTTTGAACGCTAATTTTACCATTATTACGTTCAACCAACTGCTTTACAATAAAAAGCCCGAGTCCGGTACCCTGCCCCGGCTCTTTAGTAGTAAAGAAAGGATCAAATATCTGTTTGAGAACAGCATCACTAATACCCGGTCCGTCATCACAAACATCTACTCTGAAATTCGATCCGGATAAATTCTGGCCTGTTATCTTTATTTGGCCGTGTTTCTTTTCGGATTTCATTATCGCCTGCGTGGCATTTCTTATAAGATTAAAAAATATTTCCTGTATCTGTTTTTTATCCGCTGAAATTACAGGCAAATCTTTTGGAATATCTCTTACAATGTCAACATCACTAAGTTTTAAATCATGTTCCAATAGAGAAATAACCTCTACTAATTCTTTATCAATCTGAACACCCGGTTCTGCCACACCTTTGGCAGGTTTCGCAAAAGCTGATAATTTCCTAGTAATAGACGCGGCTCTGTCAGTTTCTTTTATGACTTTTTCCATTATTTCTTTAGCTTTTTCAACAAGCTGTTCAGATGTTTTCTCTTTATAAAATCCTTCTTTTAAATTAAGTAAAAACATCTCGCATTGTCCTCTTACTATTCCTAAAGGATTACATATCTCATGATTTATCCCCGCGGAAAGAGTACCTATAACAGCCATCTTTTCTTTTTGAGCGGTCTGCGCCTGAGTTTGAGATAACTTCGCGAAAAGCTGAGCATTAGTAATAGCTATCGCGACTGTCCTCGATAACGGCAATAAAATATCAATATCATCTTGGGTATAATTTTCATCTGACTTCTTAGCGCCTAAAACCAAAACACCTAAAATATTTTCATCATGGCTTAACATAATAATAAGTTCGGCATTAATATCAGAAATTTTTTTATAAAATTCAGGGGATTGTTTTTTTATTTTATCTAAAAATTCGCTGTCTTTTAATATGTACTGCCCGCTTTCTTTTAAAACCTTCCAAAATCCCATGCCGTCTGAAATAGTATGTTCATCCGGCTCACTAGATCCCGATGACGCGGCGAGCTTTAACTGATTTTCATCATCTTCGTAAAGATAAATAGCGGCATAATGGCTTTTTATAATTTCTGACAATTTAGTCACAGTAAGGTTTACCAGAACGCCTATCTTCAAAACAGTCAACACTTCATTAGTAAATGTTTTAAGAAGCTCTTTATAGTTATATTTTTTCTGAAATAAATATTTATCCGTAATATTCACTAAAAACTTCTCAAGAGGCTTTAAAATAAGAACTATCGCGAATATGGAAGGAATAATCGCGATATAACGGTTAGGGAATATATTCCCAAAAATATTTGATCCTACATAAACAAATACTGAAAAAATAGTATACGTAAAAATAAAAATCCCGGCAAAAACTACTGTTTTCTTTATAATAACTTCAATATTTAAAAACCTATGCCGGACAATTGTATAAGCGATACTGGCAATAAAACAAAACGCGCAAATATAACCAAAAGGATAAATATTAACCACCGGATATTTCGCGATATAATCAACTACGCCCAATGTTCCAACAGCAAAAGCAATCAAAACACTTCTAAACTGTTTTCGTTTTAAAGGCGCAAACTCAAGATTATTTAAATTTTTAAATAGCAATAACGCGGCATGACTAAAAAGAAGGCTGAACACTGATAAAACAAACGGATATCCTCTTCCTGCTAAAGGATAAAAACCCCATTTAAGAAGTCTTACATTAGCGTATACTATATCGGTATAACACGCGATAAACGATATAACACCAAACGTATAAGCCGTTATAAGAATCTGTCTTCGCCTCAATCCTAAAAGACTAAGCACAAAATGATACGCGAATATAGGAATTAAACATACCCCCATACCACCGATTCTAGCCCAAATCAAAGCGATATCGCTAGAATGGCTTAAATACATCATACTAAACGCCAAAAGCCACCACACCATACTGTAACAAAAAAGAAAAAAAGTTATGTGAATAATATTAGAACGGTTTTTGATGAGAACAAAAAATCCGATAGCGGCGACAAGAAGTCCGGTAATAAACGGTGGTACCGCGTAAAAGTTCATAACTATAAATCCTTTTTAAAAAAATAATTTACCCGATACTTTAGAAATAAATAATTCCTCTTTTTTACAATATCCCACTCATACAAATATTGTAAAAAACAAAATTATTTATCTAGCGATTGTTATACCCTGCAAATGAGTTGTCTTTTGCCAAATATAATTCATTTCACCATAAGGCCCGCCGGTTTTTCTAGTCCCCCCATGAGTTGAAAGAAATGGAGAAAATCCTACATGCCTTGAATTTATTCTTAATAAACCGCTGTTATCTATAAATTTTACAAATCTTCTTAAATAAAAAGCTGACCTAACCCACACAGACACTCTTAATCCATATTCATTACAATTTATAGTATTCACTATTTTATTAAAAATATCTTCATCAGATTTTCCTGAAACACATATTAAAGGTAAAAGCGGAAAGAAATTTTCTTCACGCACACATTTAAAATCCCAAATATTCCCTTCTCCATAATCTATTCCTATTGCTGTCGGTGTAATATACGCGCCGTCTTCCTTGTCTTCACCGTTATAATCTATACGGCTTCCGCCGTGAAATACATGAGCGCCTTTTATCAAAGCGTCATCCAAAAATTCGTAAAATTCTTTTATCTTCAACACCGGAGTAAGGCATGTATCAGGAGACGAAGGAAGACCGACCTTCATTTTCTTCACTTCATCAACAAACATTCCTGAAAATTTTTTAAAAACATCAGCATGAATTAAAGCGGCCTTTGGCACCATACATATTTGAGTCGACCCCAAAAAGGCATCTTTCAAAGCTGTAACTGTTTTTTCCAAATCAGCATCTTTCCAAACAACTAAAAAATCACTACCTGAAAGTTCCAATATAGGTTTTTTCCCGGCAGAATAAATCGCCTGCCCCATTTCCAAACCCTTATCACTTGGCCCAAAAAATAAAACATCATTAACGAAAGGACTTGCCAGCCATTCATCCATTATTACTTTAGAATTACCAAGAACAATATTTATAACACCGTCAGGCCCGCCATTATCTTTTACAGCCTTCCAAATTATCTCTCTCCACAAGTATATAGTAGAGATTGGCAAGTGTAAAGGCGGCTTGATAATTATTGTGTTACCTGCCAAAAGAGCCAACACAGCTATCATAGAATTACTAGCCGCAGCATTCTTAGGCGGACATACACATAAAACCCCATCTGGCCGTCTAGATATATAAGCTCTTTCTTCATTAGTTATTCCGGCTATTCCCCAAAGCGCACTTTTAAAAAAATTAACAGCATCTTCTTCCACAACCTTCTCCATCCCTGAAAATTCCCATTCAGCCAATTTATAAGGATGCCCTTCAATCACAAAAAGTTTTAATAATTCTTCTTTTTTTTCTAAAAGATTTTTATGAATATCATTTAAGATATTTTTTCGCACACTGACCGGGAAATGTTTAAAAATCTGACTGGCTTTATAAGCGGCTTCTATGGCTTGTTTATTTGAAGTTTCGTCTCCAGCAGAATACCTCGCGAAAATATACTCATCCACATCAATTCCTAATTCACTCGCGGCATCTCTATCCTGCTTAAGAAGTAAAATTATCCTTCTTGTTTTTTTGAAATCACTGATTGCTTTATCCGCGTAAGGCAGATACTCATAAACACCGGTATCTATATCCTTACCGCCGATAAGTAATTTATAAAAATGCATAATTACCTCCCTTGTAAATTACGCAACTCACAAATTTTTTATACTATATATTTTAAAAAATAAATTTTTAAAACAAATTACCTCCTTCAAAGTTATTCTAAAACTTTATTAGTATAACTTTTTTGTGTAAGTTTAAGCAAGATATAATACTCCCCAAAAATAGGACCACTAGGTAAGATAGAAAAGAAGTATAATAATAAGAAAAAATAAAGGCAGGTATGCAATGGCTAATACTAAAAAAAATTTCAGTAAAGAATACAAAGCAAAAGTAGCGATTGAAGCTATAAAGGGTAAAGTGGTCGGGTTTGTCTAGACCATTTTTTTATTTTTTAAAGCAATTTTTAATGAAGATGGGCGGGGGACTGGAATAGCCCCCAGAGCAATGGAAGTCCCCCGCCCATCTTCACTCTTTTTTATTCTTATACCTTCTTTATTTATTACCAATTCTTTAACTAATTCATTTTGCATTATAAACCTCATACGGAGTTTTATAATCAAGCGACTGATGTAGCCGTCGATTATTATATTTACAAAAAAAAGTATTTAGCCCTTCATACGCTTCTTCATATATCCCATAATCTTTTAAATATACTTCCTCATACTTTACCGTTCTCCATAATCTTTCTGAAAAAATATTATCATACATACGGCCCCTTCCATCCATGCTGATTTTTATATTATATTTCTGCAAAATACTTGTAAAATCATCGCTTGTAAATTGACTCACTTGATCTGTATTAAATATTTCAGGACACGCTTTTTTTAGAGCCTCTTCTAATGCCTCTATACAAAAACTTGCATCTAATGAATTACTTAGTCTCCAACTCAATACATACCGACTATACCAATCTATTATCGCTACTAAGTATAAAAAGCCTTTCCTCATTCGAATATATGTTATATCCGTACTCCATACTTGATTTTTTCTCTCTACCATTACATTATCCAGTAAATACGGATATTTCTTGTGATTTGGACTGTTTGTACTTAACTTTTTTTTAGGATATATAGCTTCTAATCCCATTAAATTCATTAGTGTTCTTACCCTATCACGGCCGATAATAATTCCTTGTTTGTTTAGCTCTTTTCCCATCCGACGTGTCCCATATACCGGAAAATCTGTATATATCTCATCTATCTTATTCATTATCTTTAATGTCTCCGCTGAAACAGGTCTTTGTTCATAATATAAGGTGCTCCGGTTTAATCCTATATAATTACATTGTTCCCTTATACTCATATTTTTGTTATCTTTGTCTATCATTTTTATTTTTTCTTTTACCTCAAAACTGCTCAGATTTTTTTTTATACCACTCGTTTTCCACTCGTAGTTTTCCGATTTCGCAATATAGCTCATTTACTAATACGTTCTTTTCTTTATCTATCGGTACTGGTTTTGTTTTAAAAATCTCGACTAATCCCTCTATTGCCCGTTTTCGCCATCGAGTTAATTGTGTCGGATGAACTTCATATTCGCTTGAGAGCTCTGCCATTGTTTTATTTGTTTTTAACGTCGCTAACGCCACTTTTGCCATAAATTCAGCACTGTGTTTTTTCTTCATTCTGGACCCCCTTTTTCTTTTATTTTACCATCTATCCTATCCCCTGCATCTGGTCCAGTTTTTCCCGACCATTATAGTTTTATTATACGATCTTACCAGCACATATTTTGAGGCAGATTCAAAAGATAATGAACGATTAAAAAAATTCGGATATAGTAGAGATAAGAGAAGTGATTGCGTGCAAGTAGTAATTGCGCTTATAGTCACTAAAGAAGGTTTTCCGGTGGCCTATGAAGTTATGCCGGGAAATACTCAAGACCGGACAACTCTACCGGAATTTTTAAAAAAGATAGAAACAGTATATGGCAAATTAAATAGATTGTGGATTATGGATAGAGGCATTCCTACCGAAGAAAGTCTTAAAAAAATGCGAGAACATAATGCTGATTATCTTGTCGGAACGCCAAGAGGAAAACTGTCTAAGCTTGAAAAACAATTATTAAAAGAACCATGGAAAAAAGTTCAAGAAAATGTAAAAGTAAAACTTATCCGAGAAGAAAAAGAATTGTATATATTGACTTTTAGTAACGGCAGGCGTGATAAAGAAAGGTCAATGAGACAAAGAAGACTACGCAATTTATACGAACGGCTAAAAG
>JYNY01000250.1 GCA_000954095.1 Candidatus Omnitrophus magneticus
CAATCCTGTCCGGTAAACGTCTAAAAAAATAAAGGGAATCACTCCAAAAATGTTAAAATGGGTAAAATGGAAACACGCTAAAACGCCCATAAAACAAGGAGGATTCCCTATATGGCTAATTATAGCACGGTTTTTAATCAACTTTTAGCATTAATTCCGCGATATCATTTTGAACGTTTTGTAAATTCTTTTAATGGCGACCGTTATGTTAAGACTCTTAAATTCTGGAACCAGCTTGGATCTTTACTATACGCGCAAGCCTCCGGGAAAAAATCTTTGAGAGAAATTGTAAATGGACTAGAAATAAATAATTCTAAGTTATACCATTTAGGATTATCGCCTGTTAAACGTTCTACGTTAGCAGATGCGAATAAAATAAGAAGTTATCAAATTTATGAATCATTATTTTACAAGATACTTTCCCAATGCAAAGATTTAACTCCGAAACATAAATTTCGTTTTAAGAATCCGCTATATACGATTGACGCTTCCACAATTGATGTATGTCTGGCTACATTTTCATGGGCGAAATTCAGAACTAAAAAAGGCGCTGTAAAAATACACTGCTTATTTGATCATTCAGGAGATATTCCCGATTTTGCAGTGATAACTGAAGGGAATATTTCTGATATAAGAATAGCTAAGGATAAATTAAATATTAAACCGGACAGCATATATTGTTTTGACCGTGCGTATACAGACCTTGAACTATGGAGTAATATTGACTTTTCTAAGAGTTATTTTGTGACTAAATTAAAAAACAATCTAAAATATACAGTTCTCGGACAGCATCTAGAGGCAATGAAAGACGGGATATTGTCTGATGAAAAAATAAAACTAGAAAATAAAAAATATGAAAAGAATTTAAGAATGATAAGATTTTTAGATGAAAAAAGTGACGAAGTAGTTAGTTTTGTTACCAACAATTTTAAACTGTCAGCTAAAACGATCGTACAAATATATAAAACAAGATGGCAAATAGAAATATTTTTTAGATGGATAAAACAGAATTTACAAATAAAAACATTTTTGGGAACAAGTAAAAATGCGGTGATGAGTCAAGTCTGGATAGCGATGATATATTATTTACTTTTGACATATATAAAATACCAATCTAAATATGAAAAATCGTTATTTTATTTGCATAGGATAATAAAAGAAGCATTATTATCAAGGTTGACATTGATAGATCTGTTAAGCGCAACACCAGCCAGAATTTCTGATTTTAAAATTAAGGAATTTCAACTAGTTTTTTGGTGAAATAGTTTTATCGGACAGGATTGGTGTTCTATTGATAGATGTTTTGATATATTATTCCAAGAAATCTGTGAACCGTAAGTAGTGTTTATTCCTTTAAATATTTCATATAAATAGTTTTCGTTTTTATTATGTTTTAAAATGTCTCCGATAATCCACTGAATATAAATATCGAAGATTGCTTTTGAAATAGTTTTTTTTATAAGGTATTCAGAGATAGCGGGTAAGTATCCTCCGTGTAACAAGTATTCTTGTAAATATTCTGTAAGACGGCCATGAAATTTTTCGTAGTTTGTAATTTCGGTGTTGAGTGGCGTGTTTTTTATCGTGTCGCATAAAGTTGATAATTCAGGAGCTCTCAACAATACAACTTCTCTGAAAGAAAGAGGAACCTCAAGGCTAAAATAAATTCCATACCCAAGGCGCAAGAAAATTCCATAGCGATAAACCAATAAAAGTATTTGCTTTATTATGATGTTTATTTGAAGGTAGAAGGGGGATCCCCCTTCTAAAATTTTTATTTTTTTAACCTTCCATCCCTATTTATAGTTAAACTATATACGGGGGTGGTTAATATGTTAGGAGTTGCCATGTATATTACTATTAAATCTTTACTTGAAAAAGGTCTTAACAAATCTCAAATAGCGCGTGATGTTAAACATGATTGGAAAACTGTTGATAAGATAATTAAACGTATTAAATCTAATCAAAGTTTTCCAATCAAAAAACCTCATCCTCAAAAACTCGATACCTATCGAGAACAAATTATTGAGTGGATGGAACAAGGATTAAGCGGGATTTTGATTTATCAAAAACTGCGTGAAATTGAAGTAAAAATATCTTATTCAGCTATTAAACGCTTTTTAGCAGGTATTAAAAGGAAAGAAAATATATTTGTTCGCATTCATACAGAACCAGCAGAAGAAGCTCAAGTTGATTTTGGGTATATTGGCCTCACTACTGATATCAACGGGAAACGTCGTAAAACTTGGGTATTTAACATGAAACTGAGTTATTCTAGATTAGATTATTATGAAAAAACTTACGATCAAACAGTTGAAACTTTTATAAATTGTCATAAAAATGCTTTTAAATATTTTAGTGGCATACCTAAAACTGTTCGAATTGATAATTTAAAGGCAGCAATATTAGAAGCTAATTTTTATGAACCCATCTTTCAACAGCTTTATAAAGATTTTTCTGCGCATTATGGATTTACATCCATTCCGTGCAGAATTTATCGCCCCAACGATAAAGGTAAGGTAGAATCAGGGATAAAATATTTTAAAAACAATTTTGTATTAGGCCGGCAATTTAAAGATGGTGATGATTTAGACCGTCAGATTTTATATTGGCTCGAAAACACTTGCAATCGCAGAGTTCACGGCACTACTCGGAAAATCCCTAAAGAAGTTTTTCATGCCGAAGAAAAACATTTATTATTGCCGCTTCCTCTAAATAATTTTGAAATCGCTAAAGTCGGCACAAGAAAACTTTACCATGATTGCCATGTATTTATTGATTACAATTATTATTCTGCTCCTTTTGAATATGTAGGTAAAATACTTGAGATCGAAAAAACTAAATCTTTTGTCAAAATCTATTATGAAAATAAATTAATTGCTACTCATCCAACTATATCTGGTAAAGGTCTTTTCTCTACAAGCAACAGTCATTATCCAAAATATAAACTTTATTCCGAAACAGAATATCAAGAAAAATATCAAGCTAAAATGCACAATATCGGACCTTTTGCTGAACAAATGTTTTTTGCTATTTTAAAAGACTCGCCTAATCTTTGGTCAAGGAAAGTACAAGGAATAATATCTTTATTAAATACATATCCCGGCGGTGTCGTTGATTCTGCTTGTAAAAGAGCTCTTGCTTATCAAGTTTACAGTTACAAAATTATTAAAAAGATTTGCTCTAATGGCTCTTATTCTTTACCTGTCGAATTTGCAAAAGAGGAGGCGCTTGAATATGAATTCGCTTAAAAATAGATTAAAAGATTTTAAATTATCTGGAATCTGCAATTCTCTCGAAGAACGCTTGTCTTTAGCAAAACAAAAAAGTATGGGTTATTTAGAGTTCTTAGAACTATTAGTTGAGGATGAATATAATACTCGTAAAGATAATAGTTATAAAAAGAGATTCTCTCAAAGTAAACTGTCTTCTTATAAAACTATTGAAGATTTTGATTTTGCTTTCCAACCCTCAATTGATAAACGTTTAATCAATGATTGTTCTACTTGTTCATTTATTAGTGAAAAAAGAAATATCGTTTTTATCGGCAAACCGGGAACAGGCAAAACGCATCTCGCGATTGCTATCTCTATTAAAGCCTTAATGAAAGGATTTAAAGTTTTGTTTTCTTCTTGTTCTGAATTGTTATATACCTTAAATGCTTCTAAGGCGGATAATACTTATTTTAAAAAATTAGAATATTATTTATCTGCTGACTTATTAGTCCTAGATGAACTGGGTTTTAAAAAAATACCAAGCTATAGCGCTAATGATTTTTTTGAAATAATCTCTCGTAGATATGAAAAAGGATCTTTAATTATTACTACAAATAAAACTTTTGAACAATGGACTGATATTTTCGATGACCATAATTTGGCTTCTGCTATTCTTGACAGGATTGTTCATTACTCTACTATTATCAACATATCAGGTCACAGCTATAGAGCTAAATCCTTAAAAAAGGGAGGTGATTCTAACTAGTTTTTTTTTGTATTTACACTATGGAATTTTCTTGCGCCTTGACTATGGATTTTTCATTGACTTTGAGGGGATGGAAGATAAAGTTTATTTTGTCAGAAAGTCCTCTTCTCCCCGCGAAATGTTTCATGGCTGTCCGGATAATCTCGCTGTCAGAGCCAGTTAATATGACTGTCATTTTTTCGAATATTCCGGCGTCTGAAAAAAATTTAATAGATTTATCCCAATCGGCTATATAATTCACTTCATCAATAAAGAGGTATTGGCGTTCAGATGGATTAAAAAAATCATTAATTATCCGCCGTAAGATATGATGTGTATCTATCAGTTCTCCTGTTATAAAAAGGATATTTTTAGAGGGGATATGCTTTTTTTCTAAAAGAGATAATATGAATTGTTTTAGGAATGTGCTTTTTCCTACTTGTCTCCCGCCTGTTATGAGATATATGCCGGGTTGAGTTAACCCATCTTCCGCTATTCGCGTAAAAAAACAGCTATTTTTCAGATTTTAAAATTTTGAAGTACCCATTTAATGCGGGCTTTATGTTTTAAAAACTCAAAAAATGGTTGTGGGGCCGACCTAGTTGATTGACAAAGTATTTACTTGTGTAAAAATATAGACATTATGTATTTAAAATGTCGCAGAAGGTTTAAAGACGGTAAAGAACATCGTTATTTCAGCATTGTTGAAAGTATTAGAACTCGCCGCGGAGTAATAAAACGACAAGTTCTTTATTTGGGAGAAATTAATGATTCTCAAGAAGCTTCATGGTGTAAAGCTTTAGAAGTATTTGATAAAAGCGATAAGACATATCGCCAGTTATCAATTTTTACGGATGATATAAATCCGCCTGATAAAGTTACTAATCCAATACAGATAAAACTTAATGAAATGCGCCTTGAGCGTCCACGAGAATGGGGAGCATGCTGGTTAGCGCTTGAGATGTGGAATTTTTTGGGATTAGATAATTTTTGGTCAAAACATCTTACCCCTAGCCGTAAAGGGACAAATTGGCTTAATGTTTTAAAAACACTAGTTACGTATCGTTGGATTTCGGCTGGTAGTGAATGGCGTTTACACAGGCAATGGTTTAAAAGTAGCGCTATGGCGGATTTGCTAGGAGAGGATGATTCTATCGCGTTAGATGATACTTTGTATCGCTGTTTGGATTTACTTCACGCGCCCAAAAAAGATTTATTTTCATTTTTATCTGAACGTTGGAAAACATTATTTAATATATCCTATGATGTTTTATTATACGATCTTACCAGCACATATTTTGAGGCAGATTCAAAAGATAATGAACGATTAAAAAAATTCGGATATAGTAGAGATAAGAGAAGTGATTGCGTGCAAGTAGTAATTGCGCTTATAGTCACTAAAGAAGGTTTTCCGGTGGCCTATGAAGTTATGCCGGGAAATACTCAAGACCGGACAACTCTACCGGAATTTTTAAAAAAGATAGAAACAGTATATGGCAAATTAAATAGATTGTGGATTATGGATAGAGGCATTCCTACCGAAGAAAGTCTTAAAAAAATGCGAGAACATAATGCTGATTATCTTGTCGGAACGCCAAGAGGAAAACTGTCTAAGCTTGAAAAACAATTATTAAAAGAACCATGGAAAAAAGTTCAAGAAAATGTAAAAGTAAAACTTATCCGAGAAGAAAAAGAATTGTATATATTGACTTTTAGTAACGGCAGGCGTGATAAAGAAAGGTCAATGAGACAAAGAAGACTACGCAATTTATACGAACGGCTAAAAG
>JYNY01000256.1 GCA_000954095.1 Candidatus Omnitrophus magneticus
AAGAAGCGCCTTCCAAAGACAATCGTTCTTCCTGTTTATCATTAAATTCTTTTATCCTGCAAATTCTCGCGTGAGCATATTGTATGTAATAAACCTCGATGTCTTCCTATTCTTTTTCTTCTCTTGTTAGTTTGTCTTTTACATGTTCTTGATCGTTTGTCCATGGTTCTTTTAATAATTGTTTGTCAAGCTTAGACAGTTTTCCTCTTGGCGTTCCGACAAGATAATCAGCATTATGTTCTCGCATTTTTTTAAGACTTTCTTCGGTAGGAATGCCTCTATCCATAATCCACAATCTATTTAATTTGCCATATACTGTTTCTATCTTTTTTAAAAATTCCGGTAGAGTTGTCCGGTCTTGAGTATTTCCCGGCATAACTTCATAGGCCACCGGAAAACCTTCTTTAGTGACTATAAGCGCAATTACTACTTGCACGCAATCACTTCTCTTATCTCTACTATATCCGAATTTTTTTAATCGTTCATTATCTTTTGAATCTGCCTCAAAATATGTGCTGGTAAGATCGTATAATAAAACATCATAGGATATATTAAATAATGTTTTCCAACGTTCAGATAAAAATGAAAATAAATCTTTTTTGGGCGCGTGAAGTAAATCCAAACAGCGATACAAAGTATCATCTAACGCGATAGAATCATCCTCTCCTAGCAAATCCGCCATAGCGCTACTTTTAAACCATTGCCTGTGTAAACGCCATTCACTACCAGCCGAAATCCAACGATACGTAACTAGTGTTTTTAAAACATTAAGCCAATTTGTCCCTTTACGGCTAGGGGTAAGATGTTTTGACCAAAAATTATCTAATCCCAAAAAATTCCACATCTCAAGCGCTAACCAGCATGCTCCCCATTCTCGTGGACGCTCAAGGCGCATTTCATTAAGTTTTATCTGTAT
>JYNY01000251.1 GCA_000954095.1 Candidatus Omnitrophus magneticus
AATAGATACCCCCGCCTTTACAGGCGGGGTTCTTTTTCAGAATTCAAACTTCGTTTGTCCTGTGTCTTCCTTCTCTTGACTCTGAATATATCTACAGATAATCGCCTCATCTATCCCCACCGTTGAGACGAAAAATCCTTTCGACCATATCCCCTCATTGTCCCAATACACTTCTTTCAAAAAACGAAACTTCTTGCTCATGTGCCTACTTGTATTTTTTTTCAACGTTTCAACAACCATACTTACTGCATATTTCGGTGGAATTACCATTTGCAAATGAATATGATCAATATCTATTCCTACAGCAATGTATTCCCAGTCGGGGTAATACTCTCGGACCTCAAGAAGTTTCGTTTTCAGATATTCACGAACTCCTTTGTTCAGGATTTTTCGTCTAAATCTTGTAACCCATACTATGTGGTACTGCGTCCTATATACACTATGTGCTGACTTTATTAATCTCATTTACTCAGTATAACATACACGGAAGACACAGGAAATATGCTCTCATCCCCGCCTTTACAGGCGGGGATTTCCCGCTAAATTAAAAATCTTGCTAAAACTTTAACTCTAAATCCTAATAAAACTTTTCTTATTGCTATTGATACTGATATCGGTAAAACGCTAAACCAAGAAGCCCTTCTTATGCCGTTCTGGAAAATCGCGTCTAACTTAAAACAAATTCTTGAAAAAGAAACTGGAACAACAATCGATAATCTAAAAATCATTAGAGCCAGCGCCAGTGATAACAATTTGTCTAAAAAAATTGAAGAAACTTTAACCGATGATAACTCTATTAAAAAAGAAGATATTTTTATTTTAGCGGATGATTCGAATACTGATTATTTTAAAGATTTTATAAAAAAATCATGGATTATGTTTATGCAGGGGACAGGCCTAAAAGACAACACATATCTCCCTATATTCGAATCTTTGAGCCTTTTAATTATGGCGTATTCTGGCGCTGACCATTCAAGCCTTAAATATTATTATGATAAGATTTCTGAAAAGCCGATACGCGTTACTGAATTTGACCGTAGAATTTTTAAAAATAAATTTATGTATCTTATGCCAAAAATGGCTACTTACTCCCATGAAGAATTGCGTAAAAAATATGAGTTGGCGTATAAATTCTATACTGCGGCGTAAGGAGTTTTTTTAATTTGTACGGGAATGACGGCGTGGATAACCCTGTATGGATTCCCGCTTTCGCGGGAATGACAGGGTTCGTCTGGATTCCTCGTTGCGCGGGAAAGGACAGTTGGAATTTAACCCGTGCCGCAAGACGGGGCGGGAATGACCGTCGTCTAAAACCTGTATAGATTCCGTATATTTGCCTACGGCAAATTACGGAATGACAAATTGAGCAACATTATAACGACTTTGCCACTGCTTCGTGCATTGCTGTGTATTCGACTATTTCCTCGTAATTTATCGGTTTTATTTTTACTATTATTCCATTTAAAATTTCTTCCGCGTTCTTTCCTTCTTTTATTTGCGCGGTTATTTTATCCAATTCTTCCTTATAACCCGCGTCAAATCCTGAGCGTAATGCTAATAAATTTATTATAGCCATAAAACCTTCTCGCTGATTGTCCCCTTCTTTTCTCAGGACGCTATTAATCTCACGCGCTAACACAAATCTAAACGCGAGGTCAGGATATTTTACTTCTCCATCTTTTGATAAATCCGAGTAATCATCTTTCATTACGACTATTTCTTCTCCAGCTAAATTTTTTTCAATATTTTTTATTATCTCTTCTTTTATACTAAGCGCGTTTCGTGTCTCAATATTTTTTAAATATGTCATTATTATTTCTTTTCCCGCGCCAGTCCTTCCATCGCTTAAAACTTCAGGCATATACACTACTATTCGCTCTATCTTTTTATCTCCTTCTTTTTCTAAGCCCGCCAATACTTTATTCAGCTCTAATAATAAACTAGCTAATATCTCTACATTTCCCGCGCCTTCCGCCATGCTGAATAATCTCACCTGATTATTATCGCTATTTTTCCCAAACTTAAGTTTTATATCACTATTAAAATTCCTTAGCGCTTTTTTAAAAGATTTTTCTTGTTCCATTGATTCTATTTTTTCCGTATGCCTATAGCCCGCTATTACCGCGACATTGTCTTTTTTAAACTCTATATCTTTTGCTGTATTTATTGATATGTCTCTATCCGCGAGTATTGTTCCTCTATTTTCTACGCCGACTTCTACTTTCCCGCTAGCGATTATCCGCGCGATTCTATCTATGACTCGCGCTCTAAATTTTAATTCTAGAATTTTTCCGTCTTCCCCATAACCCGCGCTTGATAAAACTTCTATTTGAAATTTTCTATCTTCATTTCGTAGTCTCTCTAAATCTTTATAACTCATTCCATATTTATCTTCCCGCTCTATTTCTGTCCAAAGATATAAATTTAATCCGCCTAAATCTTGTCGCGCGAATTTTCGCGCTGTTTCAAAACTCGCTAATATATGCGCTGAGCTTGTAGTCTTACCTTGTGTAATCCAATATGCCTCGCGTGTTTCATGATACTCTACTTCTTCTAATACATCTTTATAACTATATTTCATTTTTCTACTTTTAAATAAATCCTCTATGCCTTTTTTAAAATCTTCATTGTTATTTAAAACTATTATTAAAATATCAGGAAACTCTTTTGACCTAAATTGATAGCCCGCGCATAATGAGCCTAAATCACTATTAATAACAATAGTATTATTTTGCGCGCCTGATATATTTGCTAACGCAATGCTAATAAATTCTCCTTCTCGCGCCTTTAATAATTTTGAGGTTTCATCTGTGTCTTCATCTTGTATTCGTTTTAACGCGGCAAGCTCTACTTTTGATGCAGGTATTTGTTTTAACTCCTCATATCTACCTTTAGTCGTAGCTTCCATTAGAAACCATTCTTTACAAAATTCTTCATACTCCTCATACTCCAACCCCCGCAACAACGCGATGTGGGTGAAGAGGTCGTAATACTCGATAAAATCTTTAAGGTCATCATTTATATTCTGCCGCCTTAATGGCTTCTTCAACACCTTAAAATTCACTCTCAAGATTTTATCTAAAGCTACAGCCGCTTCTTCCCTCGTCAACTTCCCTATCATATCAGGCAAATATTTTTTCATCTCTTTTATATACCAATCTATGGCGCCTTCTTCGTCTAGTTGCTTTAGTTTTAATTTCTCACTCGCGGTTTTATACGCGTTTAAAATTTCTATTTTATTCACCCGCCCATCCAATATCTTAAACTTTTCCTCTGCTTCGTCGTCTACATCCTTTAACTTATCATACGACCTCTCATGCGCGCTGTTTTTTCCTTGTAGTATCTCATTTTTTATTTCTTCCTCTAATTTTCCGCGCGTTATATACTCATCATAATCTTTATACAAATTTCCTTCGCCGGTTATATCCAGACCACGCACGCCGATACCATTATTCAAAAACACTCCTCTCGCTACTAATAAATCACTTAATCTTTCAAAATATTTTTCCGCGCTTTCTCCTTCTTTGACTTCTTTTATCTCCACATGACTCGCGCTCTCGCATATATCTAATTTATTTTCTCTGCCATGTAATACTTCCTCTAATCTCTTCTGCACCGCGTCTACTAACTCTTGCCCGCTATCTATCTCGCCTTTCGCGTATAACTCGCTATTTGAACGATCTTTAAATCGTCATAGACATGTTATACATTCTGTAACTTAGAATGATAAAACCACTAACTCCTGAGCTATATGTACATAACGATAACACCACGCCAGCCCACGCCGAAAGCGCGCGATAGCTAGAAAAATTTGGACGTATCAATTTCGTGAATAGCACGATTATCTACTCGCGCGCTTGAGGCGGATGCCGCGCGGGCTGACTCGTGTTTACTACATATAGTCAGCCCAGTCGCG
>JYNY01000252.1 GCA_000954095.1 Candidatus Omnitrophus magneticus
AAATGGCGGTTGGCCGAGGACGAACAGATTTAACCATTGAATTCGCCGGCGATACCTTTGTTTTGGAACTAAAATTAAAAAGAGACAGCGATAGTAAAGAAGATGGCCTCGACCAAATTTCACGCTACCTTGACACACTCGGCATGACAAAAGGGTATCTTATTTTATTTGAAATAAAACCTTCCAGTATTATGCGGTTTGCCGA
>JYNY01000253.1 GCA_000954095.1 Candidatus Omnitrophus magneticus
AAACTATATGTTCCCGTGTTATCATCTCTTTCCCAGATTTTGATTGTGTTGTCATCGCTCCCTGAATATAAATATTTACCATCCGGACTTAGGGCTAGAGTATTTATATAATCACTATGCCCATCTTTACATCTATTTAAAACCGCGGTGATTTTGGCAAAATCATTCATCGAGTATTGCGGGAACCAACTATTAAACTTTATGTCTAACCTTATAAAACTATCTAACACGGTACTATTGTTATCCATATAATTTTTTTGTTTTAATTTTTTTACTAATTCATTAAACTGATCATCTGTCAGATTTAATCCTTCTTTGGCGAGTTTTGCGTTTGTGAATGCGCGCGATAAGTCGGCGATTGGCGGGGTTTTGGCGCCGATAAGGTTGCCACGCTGGACGGGAGCAGTTGAAGCAGGCGTGGGACTAGGCGTGGGTACTACGGGAACTATACCCGGCACCGGCACGCTTTCATATTCCAGTTCCCAGATTTTGATTGTGTTGTCAGTGCTCCCTGAATATAAATATTTACCATCCGGACTTAGGGCTAGAGTCAGTACCCAACTACTATACCCGGTTAACGTCTGTTTAAAACTATATGTTCCCGTGTTATCATCTCTTTCCCAGATTATGATTGTTTTGTCAGAGCTCCCTGAATATAAATATTTACCATCCGGACTTAGGGCTAGAGTCAGTACCCAATTTTCATGCTCGGTTAACGTCTGTTTAAAACTATATGTTCCCGTGTTATCATCTCTTTCCCAGATTTTGATTGTGTTGTCAGAGCTCCCTGAATATAAATATTTACCATCCGGACTTAGGGCTAGAGTCAGTACCCAATCACTATGCTCGGTTAACGTCTGTTTAAAACTATATGTTCCCGTGTTATCATCTCTTTCCCAGATTTTGATTGTGTTGTCATTGCTCCCTGAATATAAATATTTACCATCCGGACTTAGGGCTAGAGTCCGTACCAAATTTTCATGCTCGGTTAACGTCTGTTTAAAACTATATGTTCCCGTGTTATCATCTCTTTCCCAGATTTTGATTGTTTTGTCAGAGCTCCCTGAATATAAATATTTACCATCCGGACTTAAGGCTAGAGTCAGTACCGAATTTCTATGCTCGGTTAACATCTGTTTAAAACTATATGTTCCCGTGTTATCATCTCTTTCCCAGATTTTGATTGTGTTGTCAACGCTCCCTGAATATAAATATTTACCATCCGGACTTAGGGCTAGAGTATTTATATAATCACTATGCCCATCTTTACATCTATTTAAAACCGCGGTGATTTTGGCAAAATCATTCATCGAGTTTTTCGGGAACCAACTATTAAGCTTTATGTCTAACCTTATAAAACTATCTAACACGGTACTATTGTTATCCATATAATTTTTTTGTTTTAATTTTTTTACTAATTCATTAAACTGATCATCTGTCAGATTTAATCCTTCTTTGGCGAGTTTTGCGTTTGTGAATGCGCGCGATAAGTCGGCGATTGGCGGGGTTTTGGCGCCGATAAGGTTGCCACGCTGGACGGGAGCAGTTGAAGCAGGCGTGGGACTAGGCGTGGGTACTACGGGAACTATACCCGGCACCGGCACGCTTTCATATTCCAGTTCCCAGATTTTGATTGTGTTGTCATAGCTCCCGGAATATAAATATTTACCATCCGGACTTAGGGCTAGAGTATTTACCCAATTACTATGCCCGGTTAACATCTGTTTAAAACTATATGTTCCCGTGTTATCATCTCTTTCCCAGATTTTGATTGTGTTGTCAGAGCTCCCTGAATATAAATATTTACCATCCGGACTTAGGGCTAGAGTCCGTACCCAATTACTATGCCCGGTTAACGTCTGTTTAAAACTATATGTTCCCGTGTTATCATCTCTTTCCCAGATTTTGATTGTGTTGTCAGAGCTCCCTGAATATAAATATTTACCATCCGGACTTAGGGCTAGAGTCAGTACCCAATCACTATGCTCGGTTAACGTCTGTTTAAAACTATATGTTCCCGTGTTATCATCTCTTTCCCAGATTTTGATTGTTTTGTCAGAGCTCCCTGAATATAAATATTTACCATCCGGACTTAAGGCTAGAGTCAGTACCGAATTTTTATGCTCGGTTAACGTCTGTTTAAAACTATATGTAACACGGGTATCATCTCTTTCCCAGATTTTGATTGTTTTGTCAGAGCTCCCTGAATATAAATATTTACCATCCGGACTTAAGGCTAGAGTCAGTACCGAATTTTTATGCTCGGTTAACGTCTGTTTAAAACTATATGTTCCCGTGTTATCATCTCTTTCCCAGATTTTGATTGT
>JYNY01000254.1 GCA_000954095.1 Candidatus Omnitrophus magneticus
ACCCTGAATGACACAAGCAGGTATATAATCAACTCAGGAAGTGTGGGGCAGCCACGAGACGGAGACCCACGGGCGGCTTACTCCGTCGTTGATGGCGATAAGATCGAGATAGTCAGGGTCGAGTACGATATCCGAAAGACTCAAGGCGAGATGGAGGCTGTGGGGTTGCCTAACAGGCTCATAGAACGGCTCTCTTTTGGTTATTGATCGGGGCTCCGCTCATAATTAAAGAAAACGAGGTGTCTATATGGAAGAACATGTTGTCGAGGAACTTTTCTTCGCCGAAGAAAAGCGCTCTGAACCAATAAAAAAAGCATGGAAAATCTTAATTATTGATGACGAGAGCGATGTTCACAGCATAACGAAATTAACTCTCAAGGGTTTTGTTTTTCTGGATAGGGGGTTGTTTTTCATCAGCGCCTACACGGAAGATGAGGCTAAAGACGCAATAAGAAAGAATCCTGATATCTCCGCTGTTATCTTGGATGTGGTAATGGAGCATGATGATTCAGGACTCCGGCTGGTAAGCTACATCCGAGATATATTGAAAAATAAACTGACCAGAATTATACTTCGCACTGGTCATCCAGGGGAAGCCCCTGAGAAAGAGGTGTTTATTAACTATGACATAAACGACTACAAACTCAAAACCGAACTGACAGAGCAAAGACTTTTTACCACCTTGATTGTCTCTCTGAGATCATACAGTGATCTATTAACTATAGACACACTCCGTAACGGTCTCGAAGAGCAGGTGGAAAAGCGTACAAGTCAACTGGTTATGGCTAATAGTCAATTAGAGCAGGCCTACGAGGAACTCAAGAGAAGCCAGGAACATCTGGTTCAATCTGAAAAGATGGCCTCCCTCGGTCACTTAGTGGCGGGCGTCGCCCATGAGATCAATAATCCTCTAAGCTTTGTAAGTTCCAACATGGTAAATTTACAAAGGTTCTTGAGCAAGATCGTCGCCCTGGTAGAACGCCTTGATCAAACCGAACTGCCGGAACAGATACGATCACAATTAGTAAAACACAAAGAGGATATCAACTATGATTACCTGAAGACAAGAGTAGAGGATATTGTCGCGCGATCAATAGTTGGAATTGACCGCATAAAAAAGATTATATTGGACCTCAAGCTCTTTTCCAGGCTTGACGCCGCTGATTTGCTGGATACGGACATTAATGAGTCCATTGATGTGACCCTGGGGCTTTTAACCCACGAGTACAAAGACAGGATAGAGATAGTAAGGGAATACGGAGATCTTCCTTTGGTAGAGTGTTATAGTGGGAAGTTAAATCAAGTGTTTATGAACATACTCGCCAACTCCTGTCAGGCTATAGAGGGAAAAGGCGTTATCAAAATTAAAACGGCGCGCCATGGAGATACCATCAGAATAGATATTAGTGATACAGC
>JYNY01000255.1 GCA_000954095.1 Candidatus Omnitrophus magneticus
GAAAACACTACTGAAATATAATTTCCTTCTTTATTTAATCTATGCGCTAATTCATGTAAAAGTGTTGTTTTTCCAGTCTGCCTCGGCGCCTGGATGGCGAAATTCTTTTCTTTTTTAATAAAATCAAATATTACACTCTGATTTCTTAATGGATCCAACATGTAATGTTTTTCAGGACGGCAGAACCCGGTTATATTAAAATATCTTTTACTTTTCATTTTAAAATTCCCTCCAAATAATTTTATAAATAAATATTTCTAGATTATAACAGATTGCGCGGGGAAAGAAAATAATAGAAAATAGCGCGATTCTAGTAGTCTCTAGAATTATTTCCCGCGCGCGGCATTGCAAAACGTGAGAAAAAGAACGTAAGCACTAAGCGGTTAGTAATAAACTTTTCTATATCCTTTAGAAAACATCATTCTGTCATTCCCGCGAAAGCGGGAATCCATAAGGGTTTTATGATGTTTTTGAAATGGTTATACCATATATAAATTCCTGCTTCATGGAAAATCCCAACGTTAATAATCAAGCTTGCAATTACCATCCGCTTAGTGATTACAAAAGAACAATCTCTCAAAACAAATTATTTTCGCCAAAAATTTTTACAAAAAAAAGAAATCCGCCTTTGACAACACATCAAAGACGGACTTCTTTTAAGGAGGTGTGCACATAAGTCTATTTTTTTATGTTGTAAAAATAATTCTAATAAAATAAAGATTCCTACACACAGTTTTTTTCATAGGGGGAAGGGTTCCCTTCCCCCTCTTGACGCTCGCCTTTCTTTATCCGGTTAACTTTTGTCGTGTCTTGCAAGTTGCTTGATTATGGGGCTCGCTGTCACCCCCTTGCCTAAGGTCTATTTTTTCTGTATCAAAGGAGAAGGGGAAATGTTCCCCTTCTCCTTTGTATCCTTTTCCCCTTTTAAGGTAGTTACGATATATACTCTACTTCTTCATCCGTCTTAAATAACTCAC
>JYNY01000257.1 GCA_000954095.1 Candidatus Omnitrophus magneticus
AGGTGACGTGGGCGTACTTTTCAGTCTCGGCGATGTGCACTTGCTCGACGTTTTGCTTGCCCAACCACTCAGCCAGGACATTTTCCATTCGCTGAGGCTCAAAGGCGACCTCGAACGGGTAGTCGGTCTTGTACATGGTCATGGTCACGAGCTTGGCGATCTTGGGATACTTGAAGTCGGGCAGCACAGACCGATCGACGTCACCGAGGAGCTGCGTGATCTGTCGCGCACGGTCTGAGCGGTAGTTGAAGAAGAAGACGGTGTCGCCGTCTATCAAAAGTTGGACTTGGTCAGCTTCATCCCCGATGTCAACCGGTCAATGACGGCGTACCCTTGATCCTGGCCTCGTCGCCGCCGACGATGATGGGCGTCAGGAACTCGTCCTTGTCCTTGTCGCCGCCACGCTCGTACCGCGCCTTGACAGTGGCTACCGGGTCGTCACTGGTCTC
>JYNY01000258.1 GCA_000954095.1 Candidatus Omnitrophus magneticus
TATCAAATATGATAAGCGCGGTATCTAATGTTTCAGGGGTAAACAATACTAACGTTCAAACATTAGCGAACAATGTAATGACAAATATAACAAGCGCGACAGTAAGTAACAGTATGTCAACGCCGGCCGGCATCTCGGCTTTATCAAATATGATAAGCGCGGTATCTAATGTTTCAGGGGTAAACAATACTAACGTCCAAACATTAGCGAACAATGTAATGACAAATATAACAAGCGCGACAGTAAGTAACAGTATGTCAACGCCGGCCGGCATCTCGGCTTTATCAAATATGATAAGCGCGGTATCTAATGTTTCGGGCGTAA
>JYNY01000259.1 GCA_000954095.1 Candidatus Omnitrophus magneticus
CATGGCTAATCTTTTTAAAGCGTACGCTTCTAATTTTTTAGAATATTCTATAATGTTGAGATTACCAGCAATTGATAAAGATAGCTTATATGCACTAATGCTTCTGCAACTGTAGACAATAATATAACTAAACTCTTCTTCTACTCTATCATGTTAATCTTTTTACTTATGCTTCCCACTTTCTGAATTGTCTCTGCTAAGACTCCTTGATACTCTAACGCGGCAGGAATTACAAGAGTCTTCGCGATAGTTATAGCGCAATTTGCTTCCATAGCTATAGTCATTTCATACGCGTGATGATACACATCGTTTCTTGATTTAAATTCTTCTTTTGTAAGAACGCCATATTTTTCAAATAAAGCTCCATATTTTTTATCTTTTTCAATAACTTCCAAAGTTTCAGGCGCGAATATAGTGATCAATACAATTTTCGCAGAAGCCGTAGATGAGATGTCTATAGATATGGAAGCAAATTGCGCTATAACTATCGCGAAGACTCTTGTAATTCATGCCGCGTTAGAGTATCAAGGAGTCTTAGCAGAGACAATTCAGAAAGTGGGAAGC
>JYNY01000261.1 GCA_000954095.1 Candidatus Omnitrophus magneticus
GGTACAATCCTTTCTGTCAGTCGCTTCTTTTTTAGCAACCTCAAACTCGAAATCAAGATGGCTGTCCCGCCTTCTCATTAAAAAAATCAACCGCGCCACATCAACGCCAATCTCCTCAATGATTTCCCTTAAAGAAATAAATTCCGCTCTACGTGTAGACATGGAAACCGCTACACCATTTCGAAGCAGTGTAGCCAACTGAACTATAAGAATATCTATAGAGGATTTATCATATCCCATAGCAGAAACAGCCGCTTTCATTCTGTTTATATATCCATGATGATCCGGCCCTAACAAGTCAATAATTTTCTCAAACTTCCGTAAATATTTATCTTTATGATACGCTATATCCGGCGCTAAATATGTATACGAACCATCGCTTTTACGAACAACCCGATCCTTATCATCTCCAAATGCCGTTGACTTAAACCATTTAGCTCCGTCTTGTTCATAAAGATAGCCGGCTTTTTCCAGCTCTTCTAAAGTGCGTTCGACAATTTTTCTTTCCTCAAATTCTGCTTGGCTTGTCCATACATCAAAATGAACCCTAAAATCTTCAAGGTCTTTTCTAATAAGATTCATTATGCTTTCTACTGCGTATTTTCTAAAAAAATTACTAGTTTTTTCTGTTTCTTCTAAAAACATTTCCCCGTGTTTTTCTTTTATTTCTTTAGCAATATCAATAACATATTCCCCGACATACCCGTCCTCCGGCAAACTATCCTCTTTCCCGCATAAATTCCTATACCTAATTTCTAGCGACTTTCCCAGCATATTAATCTGCCTGCCGCAGTCATTAAGATAATATTCTGTTGTCACGTCATATCCATTAAATTTTAATATTCGCGCTAAAGCATCGCCTATCGCGGCTTGTCTCGCGTGCGCAATCGTAAGAGGTCCTGTAGGATTCGCTGAAACAAATTCTATATTAACTCTCTTCCCGCCAAAGTCGCTATTCTGCCCAAACTTTTCTTTATTCTTAAATATTTCCAAAAGAATATTTTCATAATATTTATCAGAAAGCCAAAGATTAATAAACGCGCCTTTTACTTCAATACCGTCGATAAAAGAATTAATGTCGCTTCTCTGATTAAATATTTTTTTTATTTTTTCACTGATATGTTGAGCTAAAATGACAGGATTTGCTTTTACTTGTTTTGCTAAAACCATAGCGATATTGGAAGTGATATCCCCATGAAGTTTTTCTTTTGGGGCATCGAGGGAAATAAGAGAAGAAGAAATATCCGCACGACAAGCGGACTCTTCCGCGAAATATTGGTTTATGCCTTCGCTGAAGATTTGGATAATTTTTTCTTTAAAGTTTTTTTCAAGCATTTTTCATTAATTTCTTCTCTTGGAGCAGAGAGCCACAACCGTTCTATCCCATAAAAATTGCGCGCGTCTTTATAAAAAACATGCGCTATTACATCTCCCGCGTCAACCAATGTCCAAGAAGGATTATTTTTCCCCTCTAGGCGAGCGTTTTGCTTCCAGTTAACGGACAGCTCTTCGTCTATGGCTTTTGCTATTGACTGAACTCTTTTAGATGAACCAGCAGTAATCAACACAAAATAATTAAAAATATTAGCGGATTTGGTTAAATCTAAAACAAGAATATCTTCGCCTTCTTTTTCAAGCGCAACCCTAGCTATTGCATGCGCCTTTTCTAAGGCTAAATCTTTAATTTTTCTTTTTACCACAGATTACCTTTAGGTATAAAACATTGTAGGGACTCGATAATTTCGTGCCCCTACAATTTAATATCCTTTTAATAATTAAAATTCTTATTTACCCAATATGCGATATAAGCCTGTGCCGCAACTATTACAAGACCCTTTAATTGCTTTACGGCCGTTTTTCATAGTAACTTCCTGTGGGCTTTTCATTTCTTTCTTAGTTTTACATTTTACGCAATACGCCTCTGCCATACTCCACCTCCAAGTATAAAATAACAAATTCTCCTTACAAACAATGAAAATAAGTTTATCATACTCTCTTTAAAAGTCAAGAACCTTTCCTTGCAAAGAAATTTTTAGCATAAAAAAAACGGCTCACCAAAAAGGTGAGCCGTTTTCCCTCCCTGATCTCTTGCTTAAAAATAATTAGAAGTTAAGAGAAACAGATCCAACGACATCTGTAGCAACATCATCTTGGCTGTTAGCAAAATGATCGCCTGGGAAGAACCATGCTGTCAAAAGACCAAACTGCACATCTTCTGTGTAATCCCAAGTCAATGTAATATCTGCTTCACTACCAAGGTATTGCTCTTCATTCTGATTAACTACGGTTGTAGTTGACGCCCATTCTTCAGCAAGCCAGAAATTGCCAAAAGTACCTTTTAATGTAAGGCTATCTGTAGGCTCTACTTTACCTGTTAATAAAATCTGGTGCTGATTAGTTGTAGATGGGGAACTTCCCATCGCTGTTCTGTAAAATACATTCTGGAATTCACGAATAGCTGTATCAAACTTGCCTCTGTATACAGGATCCCATCCGTTATATGTTCCATTCGTAGTAGCTGTTGTATTACCAAGATTTTCTTCGCCGGAATATAAAATATATTCAGCGCCAACAACCGGTCTCCACGCAAAATTATCTTGGAAATAACGGCATTCTACCATAGCATCTACTGCCCAAGCGCTTCTGCTTCTTTCTTCTATCTGTTGTGCTGCTCCGATATATTCGCCAAGCTGGTAAGCACCTTCAAGAGCAATTGTCCAATCCTCTATAGGATCAAAACTACCTCTTAAACCAAAAGTATGAACATCATTTGATTGGTGGCCGTTAAGAACTGACGGCATTGTTGCCCCGTTGGAAGTTGTTCCAACATATCTCTGTTGTTTGAACCACCAGTAACCTTCGGCTTCCGCGTTATATTCATTGAATTTATAACCAACATTTGTACCCCAAAGATTTATATCTTCATCTGCTCTGTCTTGGTTCTCGCGGATTTTCGCGAATACACCGTCAATTGTCCAAGGATCATAATCTAAAGTAGCGCGAATCGCGTCAAAAGATTTAATCGCTGTATATTCTCTTGGAAGTAAATTACCATTTGGATCTTGTAAGTTAGCACCAACGATAAATCCTTTACCAAACCAAAGGTCCTGACGACCAATTTTTAATGTAAGAGGTGAATAAAGGAACTCTTTTAATTCTATATAAGCTAAATCCACATTAACATCAAAAGAATCTGCTGAAGAAACTGTTCTCGCGGCAACCTGATCTGTATAAGGCGCGCCAATTATGCCGTATGTATTATCCGCGGCTGTATTGTTGCCATACACATCGCCCCAGAGTCTCTGGTTAACAAGTCTTATAACACCTGTTACATTGTCAGTTAAGTCCGCGTCCACTTGAACTTCAGCTGTGTTTGTAAGGTATGTGCTCCAATCTGAAGACTCTACGCCAGTGTTCGCTACGTTTGGATCATTGTTATCCAAATCATAGTTGTTTCTCGCGAAAGATCTCATCGCTAAATCTCCGCTGATTTTGACACTTTGTGTCTCAGCGTACGCGCCAACAGCAACTAAGCTTGTAAGCGCTAAAACCATTGCTATTTTTAAAAACTTCATTATTATTTCCTCCTTAAAAGAAAATTTTAATACTTCCCACCCTAAATAAGAACAAATTTTTGTTCTATTTAATTTCTATCTGTTTATATTGTATCGGCTGTTTGTTTAGCTACTCTGCGGCAAAATAATAAAAAAAATATCAAATTTTCATATACGTCAAAACTTCTGTTGTTATTGATATTTTCCAGACAACTATTTCATCCCTCCTTTCTTTGCCAGATTAGAAATAGCTTTAGCCGGTACTTGCTCTTGTTATTTTTCTAAAATTAATTAAAAACTTCTCGCCCACTCTAGGCATACTGATGTTGCAAGTATAGCACAATGAGTTTCTTCGTCAAACAGCAAAAAAGATTTTTTTGGTTGTTAGAATTATAAAAATCTTGAGCGTGCTACTGCTATCTTGTTTAAAAATTCTTCGGCATTCTTAATAATTTCTATTTTTTGTTTTTCATTCGCGCGCAATTCATTTAAAATTTTTTCCCGACTTTCTTTTGTAAGCAAATCCGCCGGCGTGTGCGCATCAGTATTAAAAACTAATTTCGCGTGTGTTTTTTCCGCGATAGAAAAAACATGCGCGTTTGTAGCAGAATGGCCGCTACGCGCGGTAATCTCCAGATAAACTCCGCGATCTCTCGCCAAAATCGCGTCTTCTTCTAGGAGATGCCCCGGATGCGCTAAAATGTCTACCCCTGCTTCTATCGCAACTCTATTAGTTCCTTTTATAACAGGTTCAACCGGAGACTCTCCATGCGCAACCACAATCTCTACTCCTTTAAGCCGCGCGAAAGACACGAGGTCTTTAAAACATTCCAAAGGAACATGGGTTATTTCTACGCCCGGAATAACTCTGATATTCCAATAACTATTAATTTCTCCAGCAACTCTTGTTAATTGACAAAAGAATCTTATAAACGCGTATTGCCTAGTTTACGCAACACGCCTGATACTTTGGAATGTATTGAAAAAGATAAAAAATATGGAGCTTTATTTGAAAAATATGGCGTTCTTCCAAAAGAAGAATTTAAATCAAGAAACGATTTGTATCATCACGCGTATGAAATGACTATAGCTTTGGAAGCATCATTTTATAATACGCGCCATAAAAATGTCTGTCACTTAAAACTCCTG
>JYNY01000262.1 GCA_000954095.1 Candidatus Omnitrophus magneticus
ATAGAATTTATGAATTAACCGGAGGCCAGCCGTGGCTGGTAAACGCTATAGCGAGAGAAATAGTAGTAAAAATATTAAACGAAGATTTTACAAAAAAAATAACTCTAGATCATGTTGAATCCGCGAAAGAAAATATAATACAAAGACGCGACACGCATTTAGATAGTTTAATAGATAAACTGAAAGAGGAGCGGGTAAAAAATATAGTAAGCGCTATTATAAATGGAGACGGAGTTTTGTTTGACAACTATGACGATTCGCTTCTATATTGCCGAGATTTAGGGATTATAAGTGAGACAAAACCTATAAGAATAGCTAATGAAATATACCGAGAAATAATTCCGAGAGTTTTAAATAGAAATTTGCAGGATAGTATTGAAGAAGAAGGCGAAACTAAATGGTATATAAAATCCAACGGTAAACTTGATATGGATAAATTATTAAAAGCTTTTCAAGAATTTTACAGTGAAAATTCTGAAGTTTGGCTTGAAAGATTTGATTATAAAGAAGCAGGCCCGCATTTACTTTTAATGGCGTTTTTGCAGAGAGTAATAAACGGCGGCGGCAGGATAAATCGCGAAATGGCAGTTGGAACAGGACGAACTGATTTACTTATAGAATTTAACGGAGATAAATTTGTTTTAGAATTAAAGTTAAAAAGAATGCCGTCCGCGAGACAAAAAGGCTTAGATCAAATCTCCCGCTATCTAGACACCCTCGGCATGACTAAAGGATATCTTATTTTATTTGAAATAAAACCTTCCAGTATTATTCCATGGGAAACCCGCGTTAAATGGGAAGATATTTCTCATCAGAATAAAAATATTACTATCGTGGAAATGTGAGACAACTTGTTGTTTGATTTATAAATAAAAATAAAATTGGAGGAAATTTTAAAATGAAAAGTAAACGATATTTTAATACAACTGGTTTTTGTATGCCTGAAAGACATTATATGGTTGACCCTTTGCGCAACCAAAAAATCATATTCGATTTAATAGAGAAGACGCAGTACTTCACAATCCACGCGCCAAGGCAGACAGGAAAGACTACGCTTTTACATGAATTAGCGCATAGATTAAATAAAGAAGGAAATTATATTTCAGTAGTGTTTTCGGTAGAGTCCGCGGGGTATCGGTCTATAACTGAAGAAACCGCGAATTTAAAAATAATAAATTCTCTTTATGAATCATGCGAGTTATTTATTTCTAAGGAGTTATGGCCGAAAAAGTCGCTAGCAGATGAAAAGTGTTCTTTACAGACTTATTTAAATAATTGGGCGGGTTCTCAAAAAAAACCAATAGTTTTATTATTAGACGAAATAGATTCGTTATATGATGACGTATTAGTATCAGTGCTAAGACAACTACGTAATGGTTTTCAAGGAAGGCCAAAACATTTTCCATCAACCATAGCTTTAGTGGGATTAAGAGATGTTCGGGAATATAAAACAAAAGTCCGTCCGAGTGAAGTGTCTCTAGGCTCCGGTTCGCCCTTTAATATAAAAGCGGAATCAATTCTTTTAGGAACATGGACAAAAGAAGAAATAGCTGAATTATACAGTCAGCACACAAAAGATACAGGGCAGATATTTTCAAAAAAAGTAATAGATAGAATCTATGAATTAACCGGAGGCCAGCCGTGGCTGGTAAACGCGGTAGCGAATGAAATAGTGGAGAAAATATTAAAAAGTGATTACACAAAAAAAATAACACTCGCTCACGCGGAAGAGGCGAAAGAAAATCTAATCGCGCGCAGAGACACGCATTTAGATAGTTTATTAGATAAACTGAAAGAACCCAGAGTTAAAAACATTGTCAGTGCTATTATAAACGGCGATTCTCTTGTGTATGACAACTTCAATGATGATCTTAGGTATGTTATAGATTTAGGAATTATCCGCAAAGAAAAATATGACATAATTTTTTCAAATGAAATATACCGAGAAATAATTCCTAGAGTTTTAAACTTTTCTATGCAAGAAAACATTAGAGAAGAAGGCATGACTTCTTGTTACATAAAACCTGACGCTAAGCTTGATATGGATAAACTATTAAAAGCGTTTCAAAAATTTTATCGCCGTAATAGTGAACATTGGCTAGAAAGATTTGATTATAAAGAAGCTGGACACGGGCTTCTTTTAATGGCCTTTTTGCAGAGAGTAATCAATGGAGGCGGCAGAATTGATCGTGAAATGGCGGTTGGCCGAGGACGAACAGATTTAACCATTGAATTCGCCGGCGATACCTTTGTTTTGGAACTAAAATTAAAAAGAGACAGCGATAGTAAAGAAGATGGCCTCGACCAAATTTCACGCTACCTTGACACACTCGGCATGACAAAAGGGTATCTTATTTTATTTGAAATAAAACCTTCCAGTATTATTCCATGGGAAACCCGCGTTAAATGGGAAAATGTTTCTCATCAGAATAAAAAAATTACTGTTGTGGAAATGTGAGATAGCTTATCGTTTGATTTATAAATAAACATGGAATGAATATGGAGGATTTTAAAAAATGAAAAGTAAACGATATTTTAATACAACTGGTTTTTGTATGCCTGAAAGACATTATATGATTGACCCTTTGCGCAACCAAAAAATCATATTCGATTTAATAGAGAAGACGCAATACTTCACAATCCACGCGCCGAGGCAGACTGGGAAAACAACACTTTTACATGAATTGGCGCATAGATTAAATAAAGAAGGAAATTATATTTCAGTAGTGTTTTCCGTAGAGTCCGCGGGGTATAGATCTATAACTGAAGAAATCGCGAATAAAAAAATTATTAATTCTCTTTACAGTTCAAGCGGCCAATATCTCAATAAAAAAAATTGTCCAATCCCGCCTGAAAAATATACTAAAGATTTAACATTAGAAAATTACTTAATAGATTGGGCTATTTCTCAAACTAAACCAATAGTTTTATTATTGGATGAAATAGATTCATTATATGACGATGTTTTAGTGTCAGTTCTTAGGCAGTTACGAAATGGATTCCAAATAAGACCAAAACGATTTCCTTCAACCGTGGCGCTTGTGGGATTAAGAGATGTTCGGGAATACAAAACAAAAGTTCGTCCGAGTGAAGTGTCTCTAGGCTCAGGCTCGCCCTTTAATATCAAAGCTGAATCAATTCTTTTGGGAACATTCACAAAAGAAGAAATAACTGAATTATACAGTCAGCACACAAAAGATACAGGGCAGATATTTTTAAAAGAAGTAGTAGATAGAATTTATGAATTAACCGGAGGCCAGCCGTGGCTGGTAAACGCTATAGCGAGAGAAATAGTAGTAAAAATATTAAACGAAGATTTTACAAAAAAAATAACTCTAGCGCATGTTGAATCCGCGAAAGAAAATATAATACAAAGACGCGACACGCATTTAGATAGTTTATTAGATAAACTTAAAGAATCCAGAGTTAAAAATATTGTCAGTGCTATTATAAACGGCGATTCTCTTGTGTATGACAACTTCAATGATGATCTTAGGTATGTTATAGATTTAGGAATTATCCGCAAAGAAAAATATGACATAATTTTTTCAAATGAAATATACCGAGAAATAATTCCTAGAGTTTTAAACTTTTCTATGCAAGAAAACATTAGAGAAGAAGGCACTACATCTTGGTACATAAAACCCAACGGTAAACTTGATATGGATAAACTATTAAAAGCTTTTCAAGAATTTTACAGTGAAAATTCTGAAGTTTGGCTTGAACT
>JYNY01000263.1 GCA_000954095.1 Candidatus Omnitrophus magneticus
GTTCTAGCCAAAGTTGTTCAGGCGCGAATATAGTGATCAATACAATTTTCGCAGAAGCCGTAGATGAGATTTGTTCAGAGTTAGAAACAGCTGTAAGTAAAGGCAAAAATTTTAATGATACATTGCAAGGCATTCTTCAGGGTATAGTGAAGAAACATAAACGTATTATTTTTAATGGCGATAATTACAGTGCGGAATGGACAAAAGAAGCGGAGAAGCGCGGATTGCCTAATTTACGCAACACGCCTGATACTTTGGAAGTTATTGAAAAAGATAAAAAATATGGAGCTTTATTTGAAAAATATGGCGTTCTTACAAAAGAAGAATTTAAATCAAGAAACGATGTGTATCATCACGCGTATGAAATGACTATAGCTATGGAAGCAAATTGCGCTATAACTATCGCGAAGACTCTTGTAATTCCTGCCGCGTTAGAGTATCAAGGAGTCTTAGCAGAGACAATTCAGAAAGTGGGAAGCATAAGTAAAAAGATTACAATGCTAGAGTCGAAGAAGCTTTTAGTTAGCTTGGTGTCTAACGTGGAAGAAGCATTAGCGGCTGTAAGCGAACTTGAGGCAAGTGTGGCAAGCGGAAAATCCGCGAAGAAAACAATCGCTAGCATGGTTAAGCTAAGAGAAGCTATTGATGCATTGGAAGGGATTATTCCAAAAGACAAATGGCCACTGCCGACATACGCTGAGATGATGTTTATGATGTAAGTTTGTTGCGCGATTATTATATGTCTTGGATAAGAGGCAAACTTTGCTGTAGAATATGCTAGATATTGTGGCATTTTGAAAAGCAGGTTTGCCTTTTTTTTAGAGAAAAGTTGGAGGGAGTTTATATGAAAAAAACCAGTGAAGATTATTTAGATACGCTTACCAAAATTAGTAAAGCGATAACAGCAGATCTTTATTTAGAAGATATTTTAAAACTTATAGTTAGTCTTACTGCCGGAGTTATGGGCGCTAAAATTTGCGCGTTATGGCTTCTTGATGAAAAAAAACAGGAGCTGAAAATCAGAGCCACACAGGCAATGAGTCCTGATTATTTAAGGGAACGCATAATTAAGGTTGGCGAGGGTATTGTAGGCCTTGTCGCGCGCGACAAGCAAGCAATAGCAATTTTGAAAGTTTTAGAAGATCCGAGATATAAAGAAAAAGAATTAGCTAAAAAAGAAAATTTTGTTTCTATGCTTAGCGTGCCGATGGTTGTTAAAGACAGAGTGATAGGGGTAATAAATTGTTACACAACGCAAGAATATGAATTTATGTCTAAGGATATAGATCTTTTAAGCGCAGTGGCGAATCAAGCCGCGGTTGCGATACAAAATACAGAGCTATTAGTGCAGACCAAGATTATTCAGGAAGAATTAGAGACAAGAAAAAAAGTTGAAAAGGCAAAGGGGCTTCTTATGAAGGCGCATTCTATAGAGGAAGATGAAGCATACCGTATGATGCGTAAAGCCAGTATGGACAGGCGCGTAACAATGAAGGAGATAGCGGAAGCGGTAATTTTGACATATGAATTAAAAAAGAAATAATATTGAGGCGCCCTTTCCTTTTGATGCGCCAGCAATTTTTAGAAACGGTTGGTCTCGTAATTTTGAGCATTTTTATCCAAGTAAAACGGTATTTCCCCGGTGCGTATAATAGGTAACCAATGAATAAAGAAAATAAAAAAATATTACGTGTAGCTATTGGCCAGATAAATCAGACAGTTGGAGATTTTGCAGGCAATATAGTAAAAATAAAAACGGCCATTGATAGCGCTATAGAAAAATCAGTGGATATAATTGCGTTTCCGGAATTGGCAGTATGCGGGTATCCCGCGGAGGATTTATTGTTTAAAGAGCATTTTATTAAAGAAAATATTAAAGGATTAAAAAAAATAGTAGAACATACTAGAGGCATTACCGCTATCGTCGGCTTTGTAGACATGGATAAGAAAGGGGAAATATATAACGCGGCAGGAGTTTTAAGTGACAGACATTTTTATGGCGCGTATTATAAAATGATGCTTCCGAATTACAGCGTGTTTGATGAGAAGCGCTATTTTAACGCGGGAGAAAAAAACAGTATTTTTATTTTAGGTGATTTTGTGAATGGTGTTGGTGTTGGGAAAAAAAAGCACGCTACAAAAGAATGTGTGATTTTTGCGAATGATTTTTTGCGCCAAGAGAGTAACGGTGAAGAGCTCTTATCGCGGGCAGAATTTGGTGTTGTTATTTGTGAAGATTTATGGGTAGATAACGGGCCTTATATGGCACAAGCCGCAGGAGGCGCGGATATAATTTTTAATATTTCAGCATCGCCGTATCACGCTGGAAAAAGCAAAGAGCGGGTAGATTTAGCGCGAGACAGGGCCCGAGAAACTAACGCGGTTATTGTTTACGCGAATCTTATAGGAGGCCAAGACGAGCTTGTTTTTGACGGAGCAAGTTTCATTGTTGATCCGCGAGGAGAAATAATCGCGGGAGGAAAACATTTTGAAGAAGATTTAGTTATTGCTGATATAAATTTGGATAAATTTAAAAAAGCCCCTGTGGTACAAAAAAAGCAAAATACATTAAAAAGAATTTATATTTTTCCCGCATTAAAACAAGAAAAAATAAATTTGGTAAAAAAAAAATTCATAGAGAATTCCAATATACAGCAAGGGAACGTAAATAGTTTAACTAAAAAAATGGGCAATATAGAAGAAATATATAGAGCCCTTGTTTTGGGCACAAAAGATTATGTTATTAAAAATGGTTTTAAAAAAATTATTTTAGGATTAAGCGGCGGGATAGATTCAGCGCTTACCGCGGTAATCGCGTGCGAGGCTCTGGGAAAAGAAAATGTTATTGGAGTAACAATGCCGTCGCCTTATTCATCGAGCGAAACATTTAATGATGCAAAAAAAATCGCTCAAAATTTAGAAATAATGTTTTATGAAGTGCCAATTGAGACAGCTATGAACGCGTATAAAGAAATTTTAGCGCCTGTTTTTAAAGATGGCGCGCGCGGAATTGTTGAAGAAAATTTACAGGCCAGAATTAGAGGCAATATATTAATGGCTTTTTCAAATAATTATGGGTGGCTTGTTTTAACCACGGGCAATAAAAGCGAGACTGCTGTAGGGTATTCTACATTATATGGAGACACGGCAGGCGGATTCGCTGTTATAAAAGATGTTCCTAAAACAGTAGTTTATGAATTATCTAATTTTATCAATAAACAAACAAATCGAGAATTAATTCCAAAAACTATTATAAAACGCGCGCCATCAGCGGAGTTAAGACCGAATCAGAAAGACACAGATTCTTTGCCGGAGTATAATATTTTGGATCAGATACTTAAGTTGTATATTGAAGAAGATAAAAGTATTATTGATATACAAAAAACAGGCGCCGGAAAAACAGTGATTAAAAATATAATTAATCTTGTTGATAAAAGTGAATATAAAAGGCGCCAATCCCCGCCGGGTATCCGCATTACACCTAAATCATTCGGTAAAGATAGACGTCTTCCAATAACAAATAAATATCAAGAATAATGTCGCAATTTTTTATTGTAAGAATATGCCGCAAAGATTGAGATATAAATAAAGCACATCAACTAATGTAAAAAATTTATGGTATTATAAAAAGTTTTAGGCTTACTTGACTCTATTCAATTGGTTAAGTATACTTGCTTTCGATGTTTGTTATGAAAGAATATTTCTATTAAGAAATAAACATAATAACCGGTTTTTTATCAATTCTCATGCGCGGGGCTAATTACGCTTCTGATAACATCCCTTTAGTATTGTATTTTGCATTTTTAGGTATTGACAATCCAATCATAATTTTATTAAATAAAAATTTTCTAACTCACTTTATAATATCTTGAAAAAGCCGGCTATCTTTATGAACAAGACGGAGCTAAATGGTTTAAGTCAACGGCATTTGGAGATGATAAGGATCGGGTTGTTCGTAAAAGCGATGGTTCGTATACATATTTAGCGCCGGATATAGCGTATCATAAAGATAAATATTTACGGAAGTTTGAGAAAATTATTGACTTGTTAGGGCCGGATCATCATGGATATATAAACAGAATGAAAGCGGCTGTTTCTGCTATGGGATATGATAAATCCTCTATAGATATTCTTATAGTTCAGTTGGCTACACTGCTTCGAAATGGTGTAGCGGTTTCCATGTCTACACGTAGAGCGGAATTTATTTCTTTAAGGGAAATCATTGAGGAGATTGGCGTTGATGTGGCGCGGTTGATTTTTTTAATGAGAAGGCGGGACAGCCATCTTGATTTCGAGTTTGAGGTTGCTAAAAAAGAAGCGACTGACAGAAAGGATTGTACC
>JYNY01000264.1 GCA_000954095.1 Candidatus Omnitrophus magneticus
CTTTTAGCCGTTCGTATAAATTGCGTAGTCTTCTTTGTCTCATTGACCTTTCTTTATCACGCCTGCCGTTACTAAAAGTCAATATATACAATTCTTTTTCTTCTCGGATAAGTTTTACTTTTACATTTTCTTGAACTTTTTTCCATGGTTCTTTTAATAATTGTTTTTCAAGCTTAGACAGTTTTCCTCTTGGCGTTCCGACAAGATAATCAGCATTATGTTCTCGCATTTTTTTAAGACTTTCTTCGGTAGGAATGCCTCTATCCATAATCCACAATCTATTTAATTTGCCATATACTGTTTCTATCTTTTTTAAAAATTCCGGTAGAGTTGTCCGGTCTTGAGTATTTCCCGGCATAACTTCATAGGCCACCGGAAAACCTTCTTTAGTGACTATAAGCGCAATTACTACTTGCACGCAATCACTTCTCTTATCTCTACTATATCCGAATTTTTTTAATCGTTCATTATCTTTTGAATCTGCCTCAAAATATGTGCTGGTAAGATCGTATAATAAAACATCATAGGATATATTAAATAATGTTTTCCAACGTTCAGATAAAAATGAAAATAAATCTTTTTTGGGCGCGTGAAGTAAATCCAAACAGCGATACAAAGTATCATCTAACGCGATAGAATCATCCTCTCCTAGCAAATCCGCCATAGCGCTACTTTTAAACCATTGCCTGTGTAAACGCCATTCACTACCAGCCGAAATCCAACGATACGTAACTAGTGTTTTTAAAACATTAAGCCAATTTGTCCCTTTACGGCTAGGGGTAAGATGTTTTGACCAAAAATTATCTAATCCCAAAAAATTCCACATCTCAAGCGCTAACCAGCATGCTCCCCATTCTCGTGGACGCTCAAGGCGCATTTCATTAAGTTTTATCTGTATTGGATTAGTAACTTTATCAGGCGGATTTATATCATCCGTAAAAATTGATAACTGGCGATATGTCTTATCGCTTTTATCAAATACTTCTAAAGCTTTACACCATGAAGCTTCTTGAGAATCATTAATTTCTCCCAAATAAAGAACTTGTCGTTTTATTACTCCGCGGCGAGTTCTAATACTTTCAACAATGCTGAAATAACGATGTTCTTTACCGTCTTTAAACCTTCTGCGACATTTTAAATACATAATGTCTATATTTTTACACAAGTAAATACTTTGTCAATCAACTAGGTCGGCCCCACAACCATTTTTTGAGTTTTTAAAACATAAAGCCCGCATTAAATGGGTACTTCAAAATTTTAAAATCTGAAAAATAGCTGTTTTTTTACGCGAATAGCGGAAGATGGGTTAGCTATAGCGCCAAATCCTAAAAAAAAGGTAGGTGAGCCTAACTAGTTTTTTTTGTGCTTTCTCTATGGAAAAATCTTGCGCCTTGACTATGGATTTTACATTGACTTTGAGGGATTGCCATGTCGGAATTCTAGCATGTAACATATCCTTTTATGAAGTTAAGTTACAAGTATAAGACTTGCCCCCTTTAGTTCTTTCAAGTTATCATACCAACGATTGCATTGAACACTGTTACGCTATTCCTCTATTAGTATTTTTCCTATCTTCATAATGCTTACCCACCTTTCATATTTTTCGACTGTGATTATTCCCCAATATTTGAAAATATTACAGTTCAAACGATTGACTGATAAAACCTTTAAGTTTCTTCGTTTTAACGTCCGCCATAGAACGTATTTTAAGATGCCTTCTACATTTACCGGCGCCTTCTAAAAATCCCTTTGGATCTTTCAGTTCAGCCCCACGATCAAACTCAATCAATCCTGTCCGATAAAACTATTTCACCAAAAAACTAGTTGAAATTCCTTAATTTTAAAATCAGAAATTCTGGCTGGTGTTGCGCTTAACAGATCTATCAATGTCAACCTTGATAATAATGCTTCTTTTATTATCCTATGCAAATAAAATAACGATTTTTCATATTTAGATTGGTATTTTATATATGTCAAAAGTAAATAATATATCATCGCTATCCAGACTTGACTCATCACCGCATTTTTACTTGTTCCCAAAAATGTTTTTATTTGTAAATTCTGTTTTATCCATCTAAAAAATATTTCTATTTGCCATCTTGTTTTATATATTTGTACGATCGTTTTAGCTGACAGTTTAAAATTGTTGGTAACAATACTAACTACTTCGTCACTTTTTTCATCTAAAAATCTTATCATTCTTAAATTCTTTTCATATTTTTTATTTTCTAGTTTTATTTTTTCATCAGACAATATCCCGTCTTTCATTGCCTCTAGATGCTGTCCGAGAACTGTATATTTTAGATTGTTTTTTAATTTAGTCACAAAATAACTCTTAGAAAAGTCAATATTACTCCATAGTTCAAGGTCTGTATACGCACGGTCAAAACAATATATGCTGTCCGGTTTAATATTTAATTTATCCTTAGCTATTCTTATATCAGAAATATTCCCTTCAGTTATCACTG
>JYNY01000269.1 GCA_000954095.1 Candidatus Omnitrophus magneticus
AAGGATATCTTATTTTATTTGAAATAAAACCTTCCGGTATTATTCCATGGGAAACCCGCGTTAAATGGGAAAATGTTTCTCATCAAAATAAAAAAATTACTGTTGTGGAAATGTGAGATGTTTTCTAATCACTAGGAGGAGAGTAGTAACCCTTTCTATATAATTTAAAAAATTTTGGCTTGCCGGAATGGTAGGAACAAATGCAGTTTTTCTGGTAAATACAAAAAAAGAGGATGGGCATAATACCCATCCTCTTTTTTTCCAAACCACTTGCATTCAAAAACTCTACAATTACGCCGCGATGATGATTGATTCGTAATTTTTCATTTTTTCTACAATGTCTTTATAATTTATTTTTCCTATTGGTTTAAATATAAATGCCCGTAAGATCCCCTCTATTTGTTTTACAACACCTAGATTTTTAGGCACTTCGCAATTATTCGCGGACATTTCTATTACTACTCTAAATAATTCTGACACAATTCCTTCCCCTTCCATCTGGACATATAACGGCGCTTGTTTTTCATCATTGAGCAAGTCTTTATCTTCGTCTGTAAGCTCTATATGATTTGTGTCTCCTATAGCGATTTTAGTTACGTCTATATTAGCGCCAAACGTGTCCTGCATTATTTTTATTGTATCAGAAAGAGAAATACTCCCAGACTGATTCACCAAATTAACATTCGCTTTCCAGAGATACGCCCCAAGCCCTGAATATTCAAGCGCTTTATCGAGTTTGTCTACAGTTATATTGCTGTCAAAAATATTTACTTGAATAAACTTTGACGCTTGTTCCG
>JYNY01000265.1 GCA_000954095.1 Candidatus Omnitrophus magneticus
TTATCAACTAGACGAGGAGGCAGTGTAAGCAAAGAAGCATATTATGTTATTTTAGGATTAAGGAAAGATTTTAAACGAGAAATATTAGGTGTTTATAATTTTCCGTCAGAAACAAAATCAGGAATGGGAACTATTTGCGATGACCTTAAAAAAAGAGGAATTAAGAGAGTTTTATTATGGGTTACGGATGGCGTGGCAGGCGTAGGAGAAGAAGTACAAAAGAGATTTTCATATACAAAAATACAACTTTGTATAATCCATAAAATAAGAAATATTTTAGAAAAAGTCCGTAAGGAAGATAAGGCGATTATTTTAGCAGACTTTAAACAAACATTTAAACTTGATAATCCAAATCATACCAAAGAAGAAGCGATAAAAGAAACAGAAACTTTTGTGGAAAAATGGAGCAAAAAATATCCATCAATGAACCGTATGTTTGACAAAGAAATTAGTGAAAAATTATTTGCATTTTTAGAATTCCCTTGGCAAATAAGAAGGATGCTGTATACAACAAATTGGATAGAAAATTTGAATGATTCTATAAAACGGACCACTAAAATACGAAGAAGTTTTCCAACAGAAGACAGCGCGTTAAATCTAGCCCATCTTCCGCTATTCGCGTAAAAAAACAGCTATTTTTCAGATTTTAAAATTTTGAAGTACCCATTTAATGCGGGCTTTATGTTTTAAAAACTCAAAAAATGGTTGTGGGGCCGACCTAGTTGATTGACAAAGTATTTACTTGTGTAAAAATATAGACATTATGTATTTAAAATGTCGCAGAAGGTTTAAAGACGGTAAAGAACATCGTTATTTCAGCATTGTTGAAAGTATTAGAACTCGCCGCGGAGTAATAAAACGACAAGTTCTTTATTTGGGAGAAATTAATGATTCTCAAGAAGCTTCATGGTGTAAAGCTTTAGAAGTATTTGATAAAAGCGATAAGACATATCGCCAGTTATCAATTTTTACGGATGATATAAATCCGCCTGATAAAGTTACTAATCCAATACAGATAAAACTTAATGAAATGCGCCTTGAGCGTCCACGAGAATGGGGAGCATGCTGGTTAGCGCTTGAGATGTGGAATTTTTTGGGATTAGATAATTTTTGGTCAAAACATCTTACCCCTAGCCGTAAAGGGACAAATTGGCTTAATGTTTTAAAAACACTAGTTACGTATCGTTGGATTTCGGCTGGTAGTGAATGGCGTTTACACAGGCAATGGTTTAAAAGTAGCGCTATGGCGGATTTGCTAGGAGAGGATGATTCTATCGCGTTAGATGATACTTTGTATCGCTGTTTGGATTTACTTCACGCGCCCAAAAAAGATTTATTTTCATTTTTATCTGAACGTTGGAAAACATTATTTAATATATCCTATGATGTTTTATTATACGATCTTACCAGCACATATTTTGAGGCAGATTCAAAAGATAATGAACGATTAAAAAAATTCGGATATAGTAGAGATAAGAGAAGTGATTGCGTGCAAGTAGTAATTGCGCTTATAGTCACTAAAGAAGGTTTTCCGGTGGCCTATGAAGTTATGCCGGGAAATACTCAAGACCGGACAACTCTACCGGAATTTTTAAAAAAGATAGAAACAGTATATGGCAAATTAAATAGATTGTGGATTATGGATAGAGGCATTCCTACCGAAGAAAGTCTTAAAAAAATGCGAGAACATAATGCTGATTATCTTGTCGGAACGCCAAGAGGAAAACTGTCTAAGCTTGAAAAACAATTATTAAAAGAACCATGGAAAAAAGTTCAAGAAAATGTAAAAGTAAAACTTATCCGAGAAGAAAAAGAATTGTATATATTGACTTTTAGTAACGGCAGGCGTGATAAAGAAAGGTCAATGAGACAAAGAAGACTACGCAATTTATACGAACGGCTAAAAG
>JYNY01000266.1 GCA_000954095.1 Candidatus Omnitrophus magneticus
TATGTTTAAATGCGGTTTTGTCCTCTCAAATTTTGCTTTTGCCATTTTGTCCTCCTGCTTTATTTAAGCGGCAATTATTTTTTCCATAATATCTCTAGAAACTTCTTTATAAAAAGAAGGCTCCATTGTATACGTCGCTCTGCCCTGTGTCAAGCTCCTCAACGCCGTAGCATATCCAAACATTTCAGCCAGCGGTGCGGCTCCTGTAATAATTTTAGTAGTAATCTTTTGATCTATCGCTTCTATCTTAATTCTACGCATATTCATATCTCCAATAACATCCCCTAAATAATCATCCGGTGTTGTAACCTCTAATCTCATTATCGGCTCTAAAATTACAGGTTTTGCTCTTTTTAAACCATCTCTCAAAGCTATCCCTGCAGCGTTACTAAATGCTATTTCAGATGAGTCTACATCATGAAATGATCCATCATAAAGAACAACCCTCACATCCACTACCGGATATCCCGCTAAAACACCATTCTTTGAAGCTTCTTTTATCCCTTTTTCAATAGCAGGGAAAAATTCTCTTGGAATAGATCCGCCTTTTATTTCTTGTTCAAAAACCACCCCAGTACCTCGTTCTCCTGGGAAAATTTTTATTTCTACATGCCCATATTGCCCATGACCACCTGTCTGCTGAATAAATTTACCAGTACTTTTTACTTCCTGAGTAACCGTTTCTCTATAGGCAACCTGCGGGCTTCCAACCTTTGAAGAAACTTTAAACTCTCGCTTTAATCTGTCTACAATAATTTCAAGATGTAATTCGCCCATTCCAGATATCAACGTTTGCCCTGTTTCCTCATTATATCTAATTTGAAAAGAAGGATCCTCTTGTGCAAGTTTTTGTAACCCCATCCCCAATTTATCTTGATCTGCCCTTGTTGATGGCTCTATTGACAAAGAAATAACAGGATCTGGAAATTTAATTTTATCTAATGCTATTGGATAATTTTCTTCGCAAAGCGTATGCGATGTAATACTATATTTTAAACCTATCAGACCAATTATCTGCCCTGCTCCTCCTGATGGAACCAACTCTCTACTTGAAGCATGCATTTTAGCAATTTGACCTATCCGCTCTTTTTTCCCAACTGTAGAATTATACACATAAGTGCCGGATGTTAACGTTCCGGAATAAATACGCGTAAAAGAAATCGTCCCGACAAAAGGATCATGCATAACTTTATATACATAAGCACATAAATGCTCATTGTCTTCTGGCTTAAGCGCTACTTCTTCCCCATTATCCGGATTAGTCGCTTTTGGCAGATTCACGTCTAATGGCGATGGCAAATAACTACACACAGCATCAAGCAAAAACTTGACGCCTTTATTTTTTAATGCTGCACCACAAACAACTGGCACAATAAGGTTGCTTATTGTAGCACGTCTTATATAATTTTTCAACTGTTCATTTTCAATTTGTTTATCCATTAAATATAATTCCGCTACTTCCTCATCTACGTCTGCTAATTTCTCTACTAAATTATGTCTCCAATGGCTATAAAGATCTTTCATATTATCCGGCAATGGAATCTCTGTAAGCCCGTCTAAATCCCCTTTTTCACTGAATAAGTAGGCTTTACCTGTTATCAAATCCACAACTCCTGCAAATTCTTCTTCTTTACCTATTGGAATCTGTACCGGTGCCGCATTCGCTCCCAATTTTTTATGCATTTCAATTATTACTTTATAATAATCTCCACCGACTCTATCTAGCTTATTAATAAAAGCTATTTTAGGAACTTCGTAATGGTCTGCTTGCCGCCATACAGTCTCGCTTTGTGGCTGGACACCTCCAACAGCACAAAAAACAACAACCGCTCCATCTAAAACCTTAAGAGACCGTTCAACTTCTATTGTAAAATCAACGTGCCCCGGAGTATCTATAAGATTGATTCTATTTTCTCCCCACATACAAGTAGTAACAGCGCTTGTTATTGTTATACCTCGTTCTTGTTCTTGTTCCATCCAATCCATTACAGCTGTTCCATTATGAACTTCCCCTATTTTATAGGTTTTTCCAGTAAGATATAAAATTCTTTCACTTACTGTAGTTTTGCCTGCGTCAATATGCGCAATTATACCTATATTACGTAATTTTTTAATGTCTTCCATGTTTTAACCTCACCATTTATAATGTGCAAATGCTTTATTCGCTTCTGCCATACGATGTGTATCGTCTTTCTTTTTTATTGCAGATCCCTCTTTTTTATATGCGCTAATAATTTCTTGCGCTAATTTTTCTTTCATTGGTTTGCCTTTTTGAGATCTCGCAAAATCCCTAATCCATCTCATTCCTATAAATTGTCCGCGTTCAACTTTCACTTCAACCGGAACCTGATATGTCGCACCTCCGATTCTTCTTGATTTTACTTCTATCAAAGGACGAACATTATCTACTGCTTGTGTAAAAACTTCTAATGAATCTTTTTCTTTTACTCGTTCTTTTATTAAATCAAGAGAACCGTAAACAATATGCTCTGCTATTGATTTTTTTCCCTTCTCCATAACCATATTAATAAATTTTCCAACAAGTTGGCTGTTATATTTAGGGTCTGGTATTATTTCTCTTTTTTCAGCGCTATGTCTTCTCATCTTATTTCATCCCGCCTTTATTTCTTAGTTTTACTTGGAGTGGCGCCTTTCGCATTAACGCCACCTTTTTCACTAGGCCTTTTTGCCCCATATTTTGAACGACTTCGTCTACGCGCCTCAACACCTGAAGAATCCAAAGTACCTCTAACTATATGATATCGAACTCCCGGCAAATCAGCGACTTTCCCGCCTCTTATCATTACAATGGAATGTTCTTGTAAGTTGTGTCCTTCACCCGGGATATATGCCGTTACCTCAATACCATTTGTAAGACGCACTCTCGCAACTTTTCTAAGCGCTGAGTTTGGCTTTTTAGGAGTCCTTGTTCTTACTTGCAAACACACCCCTCGCTTCTGAGGGCAGGACTGCAAAGCCGGCGATTTGCTTTTAACTCTTACCTTTTCTCTTTGTTTTCTTATTAGCTGATTTATTGTAGGCATTTTATCCTCTTTAGTTTAAATAAATATTTATAATAAATTTCAACTTTCTTCTACTGTCTGCAATATTTCTCTATCCATAGCTATTTCCTGATGATCTTTATAGCCGGTACCTGCTGGTATTAAATGCCCCATTATGATATTTTCTTTTAATCCTTTAAGAGTATCTTCCTTGCCCATTGCCGCGGCCTCTGTCAGCACCCTTGTGGTTTCTTGAAAACTTGCCGCTGAAATAAAACTCTCTGTGGTTAAAGAAGCCTTTGTAATCCCCTGTAAAATAGGCTCGGCTAATGCTGGTTTTTTCTTTTTATCAATCATTTTTTTATTTATATCTTGAAATAAAATCTTATCTACTTTGTCCCCCAAAAGAAATTCTGTGTCTCCGGGATCTGTTATTTTTACATTTTTCAACATCTGTCTTACAATAATTTCAATATGCTTATCGTTAATTTGCACGCCCTGCAGACGATAAACCTGCTGTACCTCATTTACTAAATATTCTTGCAACTCTTTTTCTCCTGAAACCCTTAATATATCTTGTAAAACTACTGGACCATCAACTAAACGTTCTCCTGATTTTACAAAATCTCCTCTATAAACATTTATATGTTTGCCATGAGGAATCAAATACTCTTTACGCATTCCTGATTCACTTTCTACGATTATGCGTTTTTGCCCTTTCTTTGTTTCTCCAAATTCAACCCTTCCATCTATTTCACTTATAATTGATGGATCCTTTGGCTTGCGTGCTTCAAAAAGCTCCGCAACTCTGGGCAACCCGCCTGTAATATCTTTTGTTTTTGTAACTACCCTAGGAGTTTTTGCTAAAACATGCCCTGCATTAACCCGTTCTTTATCATTCACAACTATATGAGCGCCTATTGGTAAAGGATAAATCGCCTCTACTTCCTTTGCTTCATTCACCAATAATAACTGCGGATGATAATCATCCTTGTGCCCCAAAACAACTAAACTACTTAGTCCTGTTGCTTCATCTTTTTCTATTTTGACTGTTAAATTTTCTTTTATATCTTCATATTGCACAATACCCGGCTGTTCAGCTAAAATCGGCACCGTGTAAGGCTCCCACTCAATATATTTTTCTCCCTTTTTCACTTGTTCCCCATCTTTAAAAAATAAATAAGATCCCTGCGGAACTGCCTGTCTATCAATTTCACGGCCATCTTCTTCATTTATCGTTATTTGCCCATTCCTATTAAGAACAACCAACCTACCATCTTCAGCCTCTACTACTCTCAAATTATGATACTTTACAATACCATTTTCTTTACTCTTATAAAATGTTTGTTCTACTATCCTACTTGCAGTACCGCCAATATGAAATGTACGCATAGTAAGCTGTGTCCCCGGTTCTCCAATAGACTGCGCGGCAATAATCCCTACAGCCTCTCCAGATTCAGACATTTTTCCTGTAGATAAATTTATCCCGTAACACTTACTGCAAATACCTTCTTCCATTTCACAAGTAAGCACACTACGTATTCTTATTTTTTCCATTCCAGATTCTTCTATACGTTTCGCTTTTTCTTCCGTTATAACTTCTCCGACCTTAACAATTACTTCATCACTTATAATGTCCACAATATTGTCTACTGCGACCCGTCCTACAATACGTTCAGAAAGAGGAATGACAACCTCATCACCTTCTACTACCGCTATGGCAGTAACCCCATTCATTGTGCCACAATCTTTACCCGTTACTATAACCTCCTGCGCGACATCAACCAATCGCCTTGTCAAATATCCTGAATCTGCCGTTTTTAACGCCGTATCTGCCAACCCTTTACGAGCACCATGTGTTGAAATAAAATATTCCAAAACCGTTAATCCTTCTCGGAAATTCGCAACGATAGGAGTCTCAATAATTTCTCCAGAAGGTTTCGCCATAAGACCACGAATACCAGCTAGCTGACGTATCTGTTGCCGTGAACCTCTTGCTCCTGAATCTGCCATCATAAAAACAGGATTGAATGTATCAAGATTTCTAAAAACCATTGAAGAAATATCTTCTGTTACATGTGTCCATACGTCAATAATTTTATTGTATCTTTCCCCATCAGTTATAAATCCTCGTTGATATTGACTATGTATTTTTTCGACTTCTTGATATGCCTTCTTTACACGCTCTTCTTTTTCCTTGGGAACCATTAAATCCGATACAGCCATAGAGGCACCAGAACTTGTTGACTCCTCGAACCCTAAATCCTTTAATCTGTCTAGCAAAGCTACTGTTTCTTCATGCCCTTTGAACCGATAACAATCTGAAATAACTTGACTTATTGCTTTCTTTGTCATGGGTTCATTATAAAAAGGCACCCCTGCAGGTAAAATAGAATTAAAAAGCACGCGACCGGCTGTAGTTTCTATTGTTTTTCCATTAATACGAACTTTAATTTTTGCATGCTTATGAACTTGTTCATTTTGGTATGCCATTATTACTTCGTCTATATTCGAAAAACTTTTATCTGATCCTAACACATTATTTTTTAATTTTGTCAAATAATATAAACCTAATACGATATCTTGTGATGGTGTTGTTATCGGTTTCCCGCTAGCAGATGAAAAAATATTATTTGCCGCGTTCATGATTAACCGCGCTTCCATCTGCGCTTCAATAGATAAAGGCACATGCACTGCCATTTGGTCTCCGTCAAAATCAGCATTAAATGCAGCACAAACTAATGGATGTATCCTAATGGCTTTACCCTCTATAAGCTTAGGCTGAAATGCCTGTATACCTAAACGATGCAACGTTGGAGCACGGTTTAATAAAACAGGATGATCTTTAATAACGTCATCCAAAATATCCCACACTTCCAAATTTTCTTGCTGAACCATTCGTTTAGCGCTTTTTATAGTGTGTACAAAACCTTTTTCTCTTAATTTTCTAATTATAAATGGTTGGAATAATTCCAAGGCCATGGCTTTAGGCAATCCACATTCATGAATCTTTAATTCAGGGCCTATAACAATTACACTTCTTCCTGAATAGTCCACTCGCTTACCTAATAAATTTTGCCGAAAACGTCCTTGTTTGCCTTTAAGCATATCCGCTAAAGATTTTAAAGGCCGTGCGCCAGCACCTAAAACTTCACGCCCATGCCGGCCATTATCAAACAAAGCATCCACTGCTTCCTGTAACATTCTTTTTTCATTTCGAATGATTACTTCCGGCGCCCTTAACTCTAATAATTTTTTCAAACGATTATTCCGATTAATAACTCTTCTATATAAATCGTTAAGATCGCTAGTTGCAAATCTTCCTCCATCAAGCGGAACAAGCGGTCGTAAATCCGGAGGAATTACAGGTATTACATCTAAAATCATCCATTCTATTTGATTGTCACTTTTTCGAAAAGAATCAATAATTTTTAACCGCTTTACTAATCTCTTTTTAGAATTTAAATCTTTCTTTTCTTCAATTTTTAGATGTAAATCTTTTACTTCGGCATTTAAATCAACACTTTTCAAAAGCTCTCTTATTGCTTCTGCGCCCATAAGCGCCTTAAATTTATTACCATATTTTTCTTTAGCTTCTAAATATTGCTCTTCTGATAACAATTGTTGCGCTTTTAATGATGTATCTCCTGCGCTAACTACGATATATTGCTCATAATACAAAACTCTTTCTAAATCCCGCATTTTTATGTCTAGAACATTTGCCATACGAGATGGAATGGCCTTAAAAAACCACACATGTGATACTGGTGTAGCCAATCTTATACACCCCATACGATCTCTACGAATGCTTGACTTAGTAACCTCAACACCACAACGATCACAAACAATGCCTTTATATTTAATACGTTTATACTTACCGCAGTTACACTCATAGTCTTTAACCGGACCAAAAATTCGTTCGCAAAAAAGACCATCTCTTTCTGGTTTTAAAGTTCTATAGTTAATAGTTTCTGGCTTCTTAACTTCAAAAATTACATTTTTATTGCCAACTTTTCTTGTTGCCCATCCTAATATAATTTCAGGAGACGCAATCTGAATTTTAACCTTATCAAATTTATTTGTTTTAGGTATCATTTTAAACCTCTATCCGCTTTTTATCTCTTGTTTCCAGTTGTATATCCAATGCCAAACTTTGAATTTCTTTGATTAAGACGTTAAAAGACTCCGGTGTACTAGTTTGAGCCATATTTTCCCCTTTAACAATCGCCTCATACACTTTTGTCCTTCCTACAACATCATCACTTTTTACAGTAAGAAGTTCTTGTAATGTATATGCCGCACCATATGCTTCCAATGCCCAAACTTCCATTTCTCCAAATCTTTGACCACCGAACTGTGCCTTACCCCCTAATGGCTGTTGCGTTACTAAAGAATACGGCCCAATACTCCGCGCATGCATTTTATCATCTGCTAAATGCGCTAATTTCATCAAATATATCTGTCCAACTGTAACTTCTTGATCAAATGCTTTTCCAGATAAACCATCTTTAAGCCATATTTTACCTGATACCGGCAATCCTGCTGTTTCTGTAATTTTTTTAATGTCTTCTTCGTTAGCTCCATCAAAAACTGGTGAAGCAACCTTTATACCTATTTGTTTAGCCGCCCACCCAAGCTGAGTTTCTAAAAGCTGTCCAATGTTCATTCTGCTTGGTACCCCTAAAGGATTAAGCACTATATCTAATGGCGTTCCGTCCGGCAAATAAGGCATATCTTCTTCTGGAACAATTTTCGCAACAACACCTTTATTCCCATGCCTACCAGCCATTTTATCTCCAACTTGAAGTCTTTTTTTGCTGGCAACCAATACTGTTATCCTTTTTAAAACCCCCGGCGGCAATTCATCTCCATGTGTTAAACGCTCTAAATCCCGCTCCATATCCGTAGTTGCTTGATCTATTTGCTCTTCAATTGTCATTATGCTACTATTTATTTTTTTTTGAAGCGCTACATCACCTTCAATACAAATAGAACTTAAATCTGCTTTTTTTATTTTATTTAAATCTTTTTCTGTTATTATATGCCCCGCTTTTATCAAAATTTCTTTAGAGTCAATATCACATAAATCCTCTGCCAATTTTTGCCCAATAAGCTTCTCATGTGCTTTTTCTGCCTTCTTATCTTCTAAGTGGGCGATAATATTATCATATCCCTCTTTTAATATCTTTTTTTCCAAGCTGTCTTGTCTTTTTTGTTCTTTTGTCAAATTTTTACTAGATTTTCTGGAAAGTTCTTTTACATCCACTACAATACCTTCTACCCCTGACGGCATTTTTAAGGATACATCCCTAACATCTCCTGCTTTTTCTCCAAATATCGCTCTTAATAATTTTTCTTCAGGAGATAATTCTGTTTCAGATTTAGGTGCAACTTTACCAACAAGAATGCTTCCAGCCTTAACCTCCGCACCTATTCTTATAATTCCATTTTCATCTAAATTTTTTAAAGCATCTTCCCCTACATTAGGAATATCTCTAGTAATTTCTTCATTACCTAATCTTGTATCTCTTGCTTCTATTTCAAACTTATTCAAATGAATAGATGTAAAGGCATCTTCTTTTAATACTCTTTCACTTATTACTATCGCATCTTCGAAGTTGTATCCTTTCCATGACATAAAACCAACCAAAACATTACGACCTAAAGCGAGCTCGCCTTTTTCAGAAGCACCGCCATCCGCAATAATATCTCCCTGTTTAACCGTATCTCCCAAGTTAACTAAGGGTCTCTGATTTACACATGTTCGAGCATTAGTTCTAACAAATTTTTTAAGCTTATATCTTTCACCGTCTATAACAATAGAACTAGCATCAACTTTTGTAACTACACCGCTTTTTTTCGCAATTATGACAGTCCCTGAATCTTTTGCTACTCTATATTCAATACCCGTCCCGACAAGCGGAGATTGCGGTACCATAAGCGGAACAGCTTGACGTTGCATATTTGATCCCATTAATGCACGGTTAGCATCATCGTGCTCCAAAAATGGTATTATCCCCGCGCAAATACTCACAAGCTGTAATGGAGAAACATCCATGTATTGGACTTCATTAGCATCAACTAATTTAAAATCATCTCTTAAACGGCAAAAAACTTTTTTATTTGTAAAACATCCATCTGCATCAACGGCGGAATTTGCCTGCGCTATAATGTAATTATCTTCTACATCTGCAGATAAAAATTCAATTTTATCCAACACTTTTCCGTTTTCCACTTTCACATACGGCGTTACAAGAAAACCAAACGCATCAACACCGGCATAGGTACTTAAAGAATTTATTAATCCTATATTTGGTCCTTCTGGAGTTTCTATTGGACACAATCTTCCATAATGCGAATAATGAACGTCTCTTACTTCAAACCCAGCTCTTTCTCTGTTTAAGCCACCGGGACCTAATGCGCTCAACCGTCTTAAATGAGTCAACTCTGCCAGCGGGTTCGTTTGATCCATAAATTGTGAAAGCCTTCCTCTGGCAAAAAAATCATGAACCGCAGTAGCTATAAGTTTCGTATTAACCAAATTATGCGGCATAACGTTTTCCATATCATAAACAGCCATACGCTCTTTTGCAACACGTTCAAGACGGACCATCGCAATACGAATCTGATTTACAAGTTGCTCGCCAACACTACGAATTCTTCTATTCCCTAAATGGTCGATATCATCTATATTTCTATTACCAGATTTTATTTCCAGCAAATAGCTTATCGCCTTAACTAGTGTTTCCGCATCAAATAATTGAGCATCCAGATTACGATCCATCCCCAATTTACGGTTTATCATTCTTATCCCAACGGATTTTAAGCTGTACCGTCTTTTGTCAAAAAACATCTGATCAATCATTGCTTTAGCAGCTTCAGACGTCGGAGGATCTCCGGGTCTCAATCTTTTATAAATTTCAAGATACGCATCCGCCTCGGATTTAGCCGTATCATGCTCCATTGTTTTAACTATCTCTTTTGGAACATCCTTTAATAATTTTATTTCCCTTATCTTGTCTGCCCATATTCTATCCGCTATACTTTGCGTAATTTTTTCTGTTTTTTGAGCAAGTATAGAATTAGACCCTTCATCTATTATTTCCTCGGCAAGAACTCTGCCTACTAATTCTTCACACTGCTTTTGTCTGGTTATTTTTACAATTTCTATGCCCCCAAAAGCTTCTAAAATATCTTCATCTTTTGACAAACCAAAAAGCCGTAAAAATGTTGTTGCTAAAAATTTCCGCTTCCTATCTATATAAACATACAAAATATCATTTTTATCATAAATAAATTCAACCCATGCACCTCTATCAGGAATAATTCTTGCGGCATACGATGTTTTCCCACTAGGAGTACTAGTCTCTTCAAATGAAATTCCCGGGGACCGATGCAACTGGCTTACTACAACTCGCTCATCTCCATTAATGACAAAAGTTCCCTTATCTGTCATTAATGGAATTTCTCCGACATAAACTTCCTGTTCTTTAATTTCTCTGCCAACCTTTAAACGTAAATTAATTTTTAAAGGCGTCGCATAAGTTATTGAACGATTTTTACACTCATCTTCATCATATTTGGGCTTCCCTAATTCATACCCTAAATAGTGTAATTCGTATTCCCTAGTTATGCTTGTTAAAGGAAAAACCTCACGTAAAACTTCTTCTAGCCCTTTATTTTCTCTCTTGTTTTTATGAGCTTTGGGTTGAAGAAATTCTTCATATGAGTCTAGCTGAAGTTTAATTAAATTAGGAAAAGTATACAACTGCTTCAGCTTCCCATAGCTATGTCGCTCTTTTTTAGCTGTCATAGCTTTTCTTGCCTCCTAAATTATAAAATTTCACACAAAATATATTTTGAGTAAAATTATTAGTTTCTCGTTGTGTCAACATTCTATTTCAACTCTACCTTAGCGCCAGCGCTTTCTAATTGTTTTTTAATCTTCTCGGCTTCTTCCTTAGGAACTTCAGTTTTTATTTCTTTAGGAGTGGCTTCAACTAAATCTTTTGCTTCTTTAAGACCTAAATTTGTTAAAGCTCTTATTTCTTTAATAACCTGTATTTTATTAGCACCTACATCAGTTAAAACAACCTTAAAACTTGTCTGCTCTTCTACAGGAGCGGCTCCCGGAGCACCTGCTATAGCTCCACCAACACCTGCTACAGCTACTGGCGCGGCCGCAGAAACGCCAAACCTTTCTTCTAATGCCTTTACCAGTTCTGCTAATTCCAAAACGGTCATCTGTTCAATAGATTTAATTATATTTTCTAATTTTTCCGAAATTGCGACTGCTGTTCCCATGATAAACTCCTTCCTTGTTATATATTTATTTAACAATAAAAAACTATTACATATAAAACACTTAAATTTTTTAGACCTTTTCCTTTTTTTCTTTAACTGCTATTAACACGTAACATATATTTCTAATGATGCCTCCCATCACCCCAACAAAACTTGATATGGGCGCTTTCATTGTTCCAACAACAGATGTTAATAATTGAATCCTGCTTGGCAACTTTGACAATATTTTCACATCTTCTTTTGATAAAATTCTTTTTTCAAAAATAGCGCCAAAAATTTTAAACTGTTCGTTTTCTTTTTCAAATTCAGATAATAATTTAGCAATAAGAACTGGATCATCTTCTATAACTGTTAACCCTAAATTTTTACTTTCTTTAAAAATAGAATCAAGCCCTACAAGGCCTGTATTCTTGCTTGCAATTTTAGCTAAACGTTTTTTGACAAGTAAATATTTCGTGCCTGATTTGACAATTTTTTTACGAATTACGCTGATTTTTTCGCCTTCTATCTTGTCTCCGCTAGCAAAAATAACGCCTTTCTTTTTTGAAAAAATAGTTTCTAGTTCTTTTACCATCAACTCTCTAACTTTTGAACCATATTTTATAGCCATATTATTTATCCTTGTTTGAATTGACCTTTTTCCAATTTAATACCCGGTCCCATAGTAGAAGAAACATAAATAGATTTAACGGCTTGCGCTTTATGCACCTTAGGATTACTATTCAATACTGCAGTTATAAACATTTGAACATTCGCAATCAAGGCATCTGCCTTAAAAGACAACTTTCCTACCGAAGCCTTTATTCCTGATAATTTATCCATACGAAATTCAATTTTACCTGCCTTTAACTCTTTAACTATCTTGCCAATTTCTTTTGTTACTGTTCCTGACTTTGGATTAGGCATCAATCCTTTTGGTCCCAATACTTTTCCTAGCTTTGCCATATCTCTCATTAAATCCGGTGTAGAAACTGCTATATCAAAATCACACCACCCGTCTGCAACTTTTTTCATTAAGTCATCACTTCCAACATAATCAGCACCAGCTTCTTTTGCCTCTTTTTCAAAATCGCCTTTGCAAAATACTGCTACTTTAACGGTCTTGCCTGTTCCATTGGGTAGAGACACTGTTCCCCTAATGGGATTATTGGCTTGATCTAACGTAAGTTTCATATCTACTTCCACACTCTGATCAAATTTAGTACTAGGAGTTTTTTTTAAAATATCAACAGCTTCACTAAGAGTGTATTCCTTTTTTTTATCCGTTAATTTACTAATTGCCTTAGCTCTTTTACTTATATTCTTTGTCATTTTGCTATTCACCTTCTTTAAAAATCACTTTTTTAAAAATCCCTCTAGCTTATTTTCCCATAACTTCTATCCCCATGCTCCTTGCCGCTCCTTTAACCATAGAAATCGCGCTATCCATAGAGACAGTATTAAGATCATCCATTTTTATTTTTGCAATCTCTTTTACTTGATCAATCGAGACTTGTCCACACTTGTCTTTTTTAGGATTACTACTTGCTTTTGCAAGACCGCACGCCTTTTTTAAAAGAACGCTTACCGGCGGGCTTTTCAAAACAAAGGTAAAAGACCTATCTTCATAAACAGTAATAACACTTGGCATTACCAAGCCGGGTTTATCTTTTGTTCTTTCATTAAATTGCTTGCAAAATTCCATAATGTTCACACCGTGTTGCCCCAACGCAGGCCCTACTGGAGGCGCAGGATTTGCCTGCCCCCCCGGACAATATAATTTAATAGTTGTTTTAACTTTCTTCGCCATATTGTTTCCTTTTTCTTACAAAAGAATCTTTAAATTTTTTCAACTTGCCATGTTTCTAAATCAACCGGCGTAGCTCTACCGAAAATTGACAACATTACTTTAATTTTTCCTTTTTCTAGATTAGTTTCTTCAATTGTTCCTGAAAAATTTTTAAAAGGCCCTTCATTAACTCTTACAACTTCGCCTTCTTTAAATAAAATTTTTGGAACCGGCTTTGTTTTCGCGTCATTAGCTTGTTCTAAAATATCTTTTATTTCATCTTCCCTTAAAAAAACAGGCTTTGTCTTAGAACCTACAAAACCAGTCACTCCGGGAGTTTGTAAAATTATATACCAAGTTTTATCATTTAATTCCATCTCTACTAACAAATACCCGGGAAAAAATTTTCTCTCACTTATTTTCTTTTCTCCGCCTCTAACTTCGGAAACTTTTTCCGTAGGTATAAGCATATTCGATATTACTTGCTTCAATTCAGGCTCACTGTCTAAGCGTTTTTGTAAACTTTTTCTAACGCTGTCCTCTCTGCCAGTTTGAGTATGTACTACGTACCATTTTTTTTCCATTTAAAATACTCCGCCAATCAAAAAATTTACAACTCTTGATAAAACAACATCGCAAATGCCTATATAAATGCCTAAAATAAAAGTAGCTATTAAAACAATAATTGTTGAATTGATAAGTTCTTCACGAGTAGACCATGAAACCTTACCCATTTCCATTTTTACTTGTTCAAAAAATTTTACTATTTTCGACATATATCTCCCCACCTTTTTATCATCATGGCAGGTGAGACAGGCTTCGAACCTGCAACCCCCGGTTTTGGAGACCGGTGCTCTGCCAATTGAGCTACTCACCTACTTTATTTCTTTATGAATCGTATGCTTACGTTCCTTCCTGCAATATTTCTTTAGCTCAATTTTTTCTGTATTCTTTTTTTTATTTTTTATTTTAGAATAGTTGCGGCTCTTGCACCCTTCACATTGCAATGTTACACTTTCTACTGCATTTTTCTTTTTTGCCATAAGGGCTTACTCCCATGTCGCTTGTGGTTGTTCCTATTTTTTCACTATTTTATTAACTGATTACTTCTGATATTACTCCTGCTCCTACCGTATGTCCACCTTCTCTTATCGCAAACCTTAATTCTTTCTCCAATGCTACCGGAGTAATTAACTCTACTTCCATCGCTACATTATCTCCAGGCATTACCATCTCAACTCCTGCTGGCAGTTTCGCCACTCCCGTTACATCCGTTGTCCTTATATAAAATTGCGGCCTATATCCAGTAAAAAACGGCGTATGCCTTCCTCCCTCTTCTTTTGTCAATATGTATACCTGCGCCTTAAACTTTGTATGCGGTTTTATACTTCCCGTCGCACACAACACTTGCCCTCTTTCTAAATTGTTTTTATCTATACCTCTTAACAATATCCCTACATTGTCTCCGGCTTGCCCTACATCCAATAACTTCCTGAACATTTCTATACCTGTTACTACACTCTTCTTTGTTTCTCCCATTCCTACTATCTCTATTTCTTCATTTACCTTTACTTGCCCTCTCTCTA
>JYNY01000267.1 GCA_000954095.1 Candidatus Omnitrophus magneticus
CATCATTGAAGTTGTCATACACAAGAGAATCGCCGTTTATAATAGCACTGACAATATTTTTAACTCTGGATTCTTTAATTTTATCTAATATACTATCTAATTTCGTGTCACGCCTTTTTTATATTTTACCTTTCGCTGTTCTCGCGTACTCTAGAACAAATATTTTTTTGCATTTTTATTTTTTTTTTTTTCTTTTTTCCCCCTTTTTTTTTTTTTTAATTTTTTATTTCATTTTTAAATTTCTTGTTTTATCCATCAGGTATGCCTTATAAAATTATAAATTTCAATTTAACACATGCTAACTTTTTATTTTAGGGGGAAATCCCCGCCTGTAAAGGCGGGGATGAGAGCATATTTCCTGTGTCTTCCGTGTATGTTATACTGAGTAAATGAGATTAATAAAGTCAGCACATAGTGTATATAGGACGCAGTACCACATAGTATGGGTTACAAGATTTAGACGAAAAATCCTGAACAAAGGAGTTCGTGAATATCTGAAAACGAAACTTCTTGAGGTCCGAGAGTATTACCCCGACTGGGAATACATTGCTGTAGGAATAGATATTGATCATATTCATTTGCAAATGGTAATTCCACCGAAATATGCAGTAAGTATGGTTGTTGAAACGTTGAAAAAAAATACAAGTAGGCACATGAGCAAGAAGTTTCGTTTTTTGAAAGAAGTGTATTGGGACAATGAGGGGATATGGTCGAAAGGATTTTTCGTCTCAACGGTGGGGATAGATGAGGCGATTATCTGTAGATATATTCAGAGTCAAGAGAAGGAAGACACAGGACAAACGAAGTTTGAATTCTGAAAAAGAACCCCGCCTGTAAAGGCGGGGGTATCTATA
>JYNY01000268.1 GCA_000954095.1 Candidatus Omnitrophus magneticus
AAGAGTAATAAACGGCGGCGGCAGGATAAATCGCGAAATGGCAGTTGGAACAGGAAGAACTGATTTAATTATAGAATTTAACGGCGATAAATTTGTTTTAGAATTAAAGCTAAAGAGACTTCCTTCCGCGAAACAAAAAGGCTTAGACCAGATTTCAGGCTATCTTGACAAGCTCGGCATGAAAAAAGGTTGGCTTATTTTGTTCGAATTAAAACCTTCATCAATTGTTAAATGGAAAACCCGCCTTAAATGGAAAAATGTTTCTCATCAAAATAAAAAAATTACTGTCGTGGAAATGTAATATTTTTTCTAATCACTAAGCGGTTAGCAATAAACCTTTCTGCGTAATGTTTAAAACACTACATTCTGTCATTCCCAAGGCAAAAAATTTTTTTGGAGTTCGAATTCCTAATTTCGCTTTTCTGCCAAAATTTTTGTTTCGTAAAATTTTGGCACGACGCGGAAACGACTAAAATAATTATCAACCGCTTAGTGATTACAAAAGATTACTCGTTTTCGACAACAAAGAACTCTCTTGCGCGCCAAAAAAAAATAATAGCGCCGATAATAGACAACGCGCCTAAAATAGATATGGTGAAAGACGCGCCTATTTTATGGGCCATTTCACCTGCCATCAAACTGCCAAACGGCATCATTCCCATAAACGCCATCGCGAAAAAACTCATTACTCTGCCCCGCTTATTATCTTCAATCATTACCTGAAGTAACGTGTTACAGGATGCCATCTGAACAAGCATGCCGAATCCAACGAATATCATTAAAATAAATGATAACCAAACAATTTGTGAAAATGAGAAAAATATTAAAGCCGTCCCTAATACAATAACATTCAACGCTATAACCGTTTCTAACCCTTTTGTGTTTTTTCTAAAAGCAAGATACACGCTTCCAAAAATCGCGCCTAGGCCTGAAGCGCCCAAAAGAAATCCATAAGTGCCTGAAGTGCCATGTAAAATTTCTTTAGCAAATACCGGGAGTAAAACCAAATACGGCATTCCAAAAAGACTTACAAACGCGACAAATATAAGCATATATTTTATCTTAGCGTTTTTTAACATATATGATATGCCTTCAGCCAATTCCTTAAAAATATGTTTAGGCTGATAAAAATTATTTTTAGGTTTAAAACGCATGGCGCATAACGCGAAAATAACTCCAAGATAACTGATGCCGTCTATAAAAAAACACACGCCCTCTCCCTTTAACGCTATTATTAACCCGGCTATAGACGGCCCAATAAGGCGGGCGCTATTAAACATAAATGAGTTAAGCGCTATCGCGTTTCCTAAATCATCTTTATTTTCTAATAAATCCACAACAATGGCCTGCCTCGCGGGAATATCAAACGCGTTAATAAATCCCTGAGCGCTACTTAAAATAACAACCAATAACGGTGTAACTTTTCCGGAGAAAACAAGCCCTGCTAAAATAAACGACTCGGCCATTCCCAATATTTGAGTAACCAATAAAATTTTGTGTTTATTCCAGCGGTCTGCTAAAACACCGGTAAACGGCGAAAATAAGAATGTTAAAATTTGACTAAAAAAACATACAAGCCCGAGCCATAACGCCGAATGCGTAAGTCTATAAACCAGCCATATTGTCGCTACAGTAGTCATCCATGTTCCGGTAAGAGATAAAATCTGTCCGCAAAAAAAAAGCCTATAGTTGCGGGATTTAAAAGCTCTACTCATATGCGAGATATTGTTCATTATTTATTCCTAATTTCAATAGCAGACAATATATCGTAAGACGCGCTGAAAATATAATCCAGTTCATCATCTTCTAGACACGCCGGCAGAAAAAAATAAATAACGTTTCCAAGCGGTCTCAATAAAATATTTTTTTCTAGACCCATATTATAAATTTTAAATCCAATACGTTCCTCAAATAAAAAATGTTCTTTAGTATTTCTATTTTTTACTAATTCAATAGCGCCGATAAGCCCTATTTCTCTGGTGTCTCCGACAATACTTATCATTTTTTTAACATTAGATAAAAATACGGACATTTTCCGGTTTATTCTTTCTATTTTTTTTAATGTGTTTTCTTCGCTAAAAAGTTTTATACTTTTCACAGCAGAGGAACAAGCTATAGGGTTAGCCGTGTGAGTATGCCCATGATAAAAAGTTTTCATCTTTTCATAGTCGTCGTAAAACGCGTTAAATATTTTGGGGGTAGTAAGCGTGGCGCCTAAAGAAAGAGAACCTGAAGTTATACCTTTAGACAAACACATAAAATCAGGATTAACTTCCGCGTGATTAACCGCGAACATCTTTCCTGTTCTCGCGAATCCTGTCGCGACTTCATCCGCGATTAAATGGATATCGTATTTTCTGCAAAGTTCTTCTATACCTTTTAAATATTCCTTAGGATAAACAATCATTCCGCCAGCGCATAAAACCATCGGCTCCAAAATAACCGCCGCGATTTTTCTGAAATGAAGTTTAATAATATTTTCCGCGTCTTTCAGGCATTCAAAAGAACACTCGCCGTATTTTTTAGAAAATGGGCATCGGTAACAATAAGGCGTTTTTGCCTTAAAAGATCCAAACAATAATGGCTTGAAAATATTATTAAAAATACTATTCCCGCTCACGCTCATAGCTCCTATTGTGTCGCCGTGATAAGCTGAATCCAAAGACAAAAAATTTTCTTTTTCAGGTAAGCCTATATTTTTCCAATACTGAAAAGACATCTTCATCGCGACTTCAACCGCGGTTGAACCATTGTCAGAAAAAAATACTTTTTTTAAATTTCGCGGGGCTATTTTCAAAAGTTCTTCGGCGAGCTCTATCGCGGGAGCGTGCGTGAACCCCGCAAAAATCACATGATCTAATTTTTCAGTCTGTTCCCGTATAGCGCCCATTACACCGGGATGACAGTGCCCGTGAATATTACACCACCAGCTTGAAATGGTATCATAATAAAACTTTCCGTCACTGGCGAAAAGTTTAGCGCCGATGGCTTTTTCTATAAGTACCGGCGGAAATTTTTCCAAATCTTTCATCTGGGTATACGGATGCCAAATAGAATTTATATCTCTTTGTATATAATCAACGGTTTCCATATATTTTCCTATACTCCTTTATTATTGAATCTCCTATACGGCTACGGCTGAATAATGGATACAATATTTTTTTATCACTCGAATATGGCAGGCTTCCTAATATTACGGCTCTGCCTAATTCTTTTATTACACGCGGATTATTTTTTAAAACCAATTCTTTTTGTTTTTTATCAACTTGATTTAATATAATGCCTAGTATCGGAATCTTTCTCGTTCTTAATGCTTCTATGCTCAAAATTGTTTGATTTATAGCGCCTAATCTGTTTTCAGAAACAAGAAGAACGGGAATACCTAATTTTCCGCAAATATCAATCATCATATATTTTTTATTTATCGGCACAAATAATCCGCCCGCGCCTTCACAAATAACTACATCGAAATTTTCTTTAAGGATATTAAACGCTCGTTCTATTTTTTTCACGCTGATATTTTTATTTTCTAATTTCGCGGATAAATGGGGCGAGGCGGGATACTTTAAAAGATACGGAGACATCCACTCTAAAAAACTTTTATATAGATCAAAAGAAGCGCCGGACAACTTAATATGCTCGAGAATATCATTTGAACAATTCCCGCGCCCCGCACCGGTTTCAACCCATTTTTGAGTTATAACATTAAACTTATTTTCTCTGAAATATCGGGCTAATAATCCAGTTATAAGAGTCTTCCCGACACCGGTATCCGTTCCTGAAACAAAAAAATATATTTTTTTCCGCATAGTAACTTCTTTTGATTAAACCCAAAAACTGAAATATTTGCCTATTTTCAACATAAGTTAATACAATTCTTGTGCTTAACCGGACACTTCCCAATGTCCGACTTTTTCTGGGATAATACGCTTAACCGGAAAACTGCGTTTGGACATAAGTGAAGAATACTAAGATGTTTGAAATAAAAGGCTTAAGATATCCTTGAATTTTTACTCCAAAATTATTAGATAGTCAACTATTTTCAACGTTCAAGATTTGACCCAAAATTTTCTAAATTTTAAAATTTTGCGCGGTAAAACTCATTTCCTGCTTTTCCGTATTTTTGTATTCGCAAAATTATTAACATACCTATCAACCGTTATTAAAGAATCTTTAGTAGAATTATTTTTCCGTTTTGAAACATCTTTTTTACAGCGCGCTAATTGCCGCGCTGGACGGATATCCGCTACCGCCGCTACGTCCTTTCTTATAAACGGCTTATTCCCTCGACGCTGGATAAATAAAGTTTCATCAAACTTGCCTGTAATTCTAAAAAATATTCCGGATGCTTTATAATTATTTCCGCTACTTAAATTGTCAGAAAAATCAGTAAAATTATAACCTATTCCAGCTTGGAGATTTTCTCCTATATCGTAAGTAAGTTCTATTAAAATACCTTGTTTAAAATCTTTAGCGAGTAAGGCGTTTAAAACCCTGTATTCAAACCCCGCCCCGAAATTTTTATAAAAATTATAATCAACTCTATTTATCCATAGCCATACCGCGCTCGCGATGTAATCAAATCCCGAAACTTTTTCCGCGCCTATTTTCCACGCGAGCTTTTCAGTAAGCTGTATCTTATCATTGACATCATAAATACCTTCGGCAGAATAAAGAATAGCTCGTTCAGCTGATATATCCATATTGGAAAAACTTTTTTGCGTAGCGCCGTAAATATTATCCAGATATGACGCCTTACCTATAAAATTCAAACGATCATTATTTAACGGCCTATATGCTACTCCGGATGTAATTTCCGTAAATAACGTTTGAAACCCGTTATTCACGGCAATACTTCCTCCATCTGTCTTTGACTTTTTAATATCCGTAAATAATGTAAGGTTTTCATTTACCATATATTCTAACGCGGAATAAAATAAATACTGATATGCCTCATCAATATTGTCATCCAGCCTGATTTCAAATTTATTTGAAAATTTTAATTTGTCCGGGATTTTAAAAGCCATTCCATATGACGACGCGAACCTATCGTAAATAGTTCCATCAATGTTATAAACCTTGCCTTTTTCAAGGGCAAAATTAACATTCATATTTTCACCTGTCTTTGCGTTAAGACCAAGAATATTCGTTTCTTCTCGCGCGTCCCCGTAACTACGGATATCGCGTGATATAGCTAGGTCAAGGTTATCATTGATTTTATAACCGGTTCCAGAACTCGATTCTACTTTCTCTCCCATAAAAGGATCATTACTTATAGTGTAATAATTAAACATTTTTTGTTTATCAGTTATATCTTCACGCATTCCAAAAGACGTGGAATTTCCCGTATTCCAGATTCCAGCCGTCCTTGAATTTATTACACTTAGCCCCGCGCCGATTGTCCTATCAATAAAAAATTCTTTTTTCTTGTTTTGGGGACGGTAAGACGCGCCAAAAGACGTCGCGGGACCTTGTCGCGAAAAGATTTCTTTCGCGCTTAATTCTAAAGATTCATTGGGCGCGAGCCTTAGCCCAATACCTGTTTTAATACCGGTACCGCCTCTTATCGGAAGTTCCGTGTCAGCCTCTATTATCACTTTATCTGTCAATTTATATTCCGCGCGTAAAGCGGTTATATCTCCGGGAATATTTATTTTTGAACGGTATTCAGGCAGAATATTTTTAAATTCATCCCTTCTATACGCGCCTGTTAATTTCAGTCTTTCACTAATAGGCTTACTTATTTCAAAATATACTGAATCCGCTCTCCCCGCGTTTATTTGACTACGCGATACTAAATTGCCGTAATCTACAAGGGTTTGACTGTCGTATCTTAAAAGCATCGCGATATCATTTATATTTTTTTTAATTTTGATTCCGTATTTTAAACTCCCTTCGCTATTAATAATACTTTGTGAATAAAATCCGTTTTGAATTATCTGATAATATCCGTCAACATCAAATCCTAAGAAAATTGTTTTTCCTTTTAAAAGATACGCTGACGCTTTTCTTAAATCATTCTGTTCTAATTCAGAAAAAGTAACGCCTCCGTCAGAAGATAAAAAATTCCCGGTATTTGATAAAAAACTTTCCGCGTATTCGGCCTTTACGGATGTATCGGGATTCAATCTAAAACAAGTGTCAAATCCCAGTAACTTATAAATTTTCGCTTCATATTCTTCTGTCACATAAGTCCCGCCTATTTCAAAATTTTTATTTATAATTTTACTAAAACGCGCGCCAAAAGTTCCTTCATTATATTTTTCAATAGGTTCATATTCATAATCTACTGCCACATAAACTGGATTCCCATTAAGTAACCCTTTTGAAATAATACTATTTGCTGATACTATTTGCGAAACCGGTTTCCAAAAAAGAATCCGGCCCTGTGAATAATCTATATGATAATCCTCGCCACGCACCTGTTCTACCCGGTCAAGTAGAATGCCCGACACATTGTCCCGAACCTCAATATTGACACTTTCAGAGCCTTCGATAATATCTCTATGTTTTAAATAATACAATGACCCGCCAGTCCCGATAAATTCATTATGAGCTGAAATAGACTCAGTAATAGCCTTAAACACAATAAGTTTTATATTAGGCTTTAAAACGCCCGACGGGCTAGGTCCGGCTGTAACAGATTCATAATGAACCTTTGCTCCGTAAAACGGTCTGTTATAACGTATTAATTCCGTATCATTAAATTCAGTTTTATAATTTCCAAAAAGAGCTTTGGATTTATCCCACTCAATAAGGCAATAAAAAATTCCCCGAGTATTGTCAGCGTCATAATTAATTTTTGAGGCGTCTCCATAAACAGGATAATATTTTTTAGGATCAATAATTTTAAAAAAATCTTTTCGCGCCCGGGTTGTGTCAAGACTCGATGTTACAAGATATTTGCCCATTATTTTTCTTTTAAGATAATAAGCGATTTTTCCATCTTTCCAAAATCCGTCTTTAAACTTATCTCCCTTTACTAAAGGCTCTATCGCGCCTTTATTGGAAGTGTATCCTCCTTCTAAATCTGCCAGTCCAACAAACAGAAAAGAATCTGTATTCATTGATTTAGATAATTTATTTTTTTCTTCAAAATTAATATTAGATATATGCGTATTCGATGAACCTCTCGCCATGCTACACTCATTACTTAAAAAATCGCTTCTTATCACGCTTCTAGAAGAATTAATATTCGTAACATCTGCTAAAACCATATCCGTACTAACTGGAAAATTCACTTTTCCCATCATACCCGGACGGCTGTCAATAAGGCGCATATTACTCCCTGCCGCAAAAAAACTTTTTGGAAGACTCGATTCATCAAGACGCGCTAAATGCCTGCCGGGTGTAACACCGGGTATATGAAAAAGCCCGTGTTTATCCGCTAGAACGATTGTGCCGTCTTCCATTATAATTCGCGCGAAAGGAATGCCCGGTTCACTGGAATTATCCTGAACACTATCTCCATCCGCGTCATAAAAAACTTTTCCAATAATAGTGGATAAATCAAAAATAGGACAAGGAACAACTATAACTTCCTCTTCGCTAGTATTTGATATTATCCGTTCATTCGGGAATACGCACCACGCCTTATTCGTGTATTTTCCGAAAGTAACGGCTGTTCCAGCAACAACCTGATACCTTAATTCGCGTGAACTATTTTTTAAAACTTTGCCGATATTAAACCGTTTAACACTATTGCCCGCGGGCGGAGGAATCGCGGTATTATCAAGAATAACTCTATTTTCAATATATTTAAATCCCGGCGCGAGACTGTCATCTAAAAAAATACCTGTTATGTCATCGCTTGTTTCATTTTTTATTGTTACCGTGTATGTAATTACTTCTCCGATATTTACTTCTTTCTTATTCGCTTTTTTAGAAACTTTTATAATGTTACTTCCTATAAAATCCATGGGTAAATCAATATTTAAAATTACTCCACTAATTGTAAAAAGTTCTCCATGTGAGCCTAAATGCGGGTTTCCAAAACTAACAGAATTTGAAGGAAATCTATATCCGGCTTTAGACACACTAAGCCTGAAACTCGCGTTATCTGCCGCCAAAAAAGAATATAAACCATCTATACCGGTAACTTGAGGGTTAATATCATTGGACGCGATATCAACTCCGGGAAGAGCGCTATACCAAGTAGCGCCGTTATCGGTTGTCCTTTCAAGCGTTATAAGAGCGCCTTCTATAGGCTTATTTGTTTCCGCGTCATATACAATGCCGTAAGGATCAATAAAAATTACAGGAATTATGGCACTTATCGCGCCGTCAATGAGAGTAAATAAAAAATATTTTCCATTAGAAAAATCACGACTGGGTGTTACAGAAAACGAACCGTCAGGAGAAACTACATCTGTCCCGAAAATTAAAATTTTATTATCAGAGCATTTAGCGTACAAAATAACTTCTTTGCCCGCTTTACCCTGCCCTGTTACACTAGGCCTTTTATCCCTCATTATTTCATTTTTATAAGGCCCGTTTATACATGGCACTTCATCCGGAGATGGATTTTCCTTAATAGTAAGGTTAATTCTTCCAAGACAGTCATTATCCGAATATACAAGTAACGTGTTTAATCCAGTGTCTAGCGGGGTATCTTTATTAATCTCAGTCACAAAAATTTTTTCTTCATTAGAAACTGCCTGAGCCACAATCGTCATAACACCAGCGCTTAACCCTTTTACGGTTATTCGCGCGTTCGATTTTAAGGCATTCGCCATAATTACGGGGGTTCTTGAACAAACTTTTCCATTGGAAGGAACTGAAAAATTTATTATTTCTTCGGCAATAACTGTGACATTGATAGCAAACGTGCCGATAGACTGAGTATACGCGCTCATTATCGAATGGCATAATAATAACCACGTGAAAATGTAAAAAATTTTCGCGCGAGAAAGGAAACGTGGAATGTTTAGGCGAAAAACTACCCCATGATGACTCTTCCCCTTTCTCCCCCCGCTCTAAAAAAAAAATAAATCCTCCCGAATAAGTTTTCTATTTCTCAATTTGATAAAAATAAATATTCTTCTCTAAATAAATACTCTCACCAAAGAGGCCATTGCGCTAACACCGCAAAAATACCCGGCGCGAAAATTAAATGGGGAAACACGCGCGTCAAATAATCATGTTAACCTTGTTTCCCCATTTAACTCCTTTTTAAATAAAATATTATTCATACCTTATTAAACTTATCTCCTTTAAATATTTTTCGGCTAACCGCCGGCTTAACTTACTACTGCCTCTATAGTAATACCGATAGACTGCGCGTTCCTGTTTGTCGTGGATGTAGGCGCGAGAAACTGATAATAAATATATCTCGCCGCGTCTACTGGAAGAGCGTCTGCTATAACATTTCCATTACCGCCAATCTGGGTAATTGTAACAGCTGAGTCCATATCCACAACACCTGCCTGCGCTGTATCAAACGATTTAGCCTTTAAACTAAATTGATCAATATAAGGAGACCCGCCAAGCGCCCAGCTTGCTCCGCTATTCACATAGCAAGTAATATCAACTGGTTTATTGCTGGTATTAACAACCTTAATACCTTCGTCTCCTGCCATTGTTTTAACAGTGCTGGTTGCGACCTGTCCGGCATTCCATCCTGAAAAAGCTGAGGAACCATCCGCGTTGTAAAGGTCAATACTAATATAATCAACTGTTATTGTTATATTAAAAGCCCCAGTGTTACCGGCTTCCGCGATATTTGCTAGTGAAATACCCGAGAAAAGAGCACTCACTATAACTATGATCATTATAAATTTTTTCATGACACAACTCCTTTCTTTAAAAAATTTTGTAAAAAAAATATACAACTACTCACCACTCACTGTATCGCGCGCGAAAAATCAAAAATAATAACTCGCGCGAAAAGCTTTTGGCCATAAGACCGTTTCATTTCATAATAATCACCCCCTTAGCCAAAATTTGTAAAACAAATTTTGAGAGAGAATAGAGCAATAAAAAATAGAACAATAGACAAGAAACCAAACCGCGGTCTATCGCTATATTATTTGCTATCCTCTTCTTTCTTCCTCCACTCTCACAAAAGTAGAAACACCATTTTCAGACTCAATCATTAGAATAGCCTCCCTATTTTTATCCAACGACGCGGCATTTTTATCAGGATTTATCCCAACAAAAAATTTACGCGTCTCTTTTGGAAAAAGTTTAAATTTCTCTTCTTTAAATTTTAGAAAAAAATTATCATCCGACAATACGCACCCAGAAGACGCTATAATACTCTGTTTTTTTTGTTCACCGCGAAGAGGGATATATTGATAAATACGGTACTCATGAATTTCATTATCATTATTGGAAATAATAAATGATTTTTGATTGCCCATAGATGCATCCATTTTTATTATGCTTGGCGTAACGGCAATAACTCCGGTTGTCTCTGCCATATGATCAGAATTGGGCATGGTTTCAATAAGATAGGATGGTTTTAATTCAACATTAAACATTTCATTCTGCTGGTCCAAACTAACCCGGGCATAAACAATCCAATGCTGATTATAATATTTTCTATCATTAGGAATTTTTATGTGGATTCTTGTTTTCCCGGAAGAATAAGGAGGCACAGTAATATAATTTTTCTCAAAATATAACCATTTAGGATTTGGAATTTCGCTATAACCTTTAAGCCAATTTTTTTTTACTAAGGAAGGTTTAATACTTTCTACTATAAAACTTTTTTGGGAATCACTGTCATTTGTAATGGTAAGGTCAATGCCTAAATCTAAGTCTACGCCTATCTCAACATTCTGAATACAAAAAGCACCGGGAGAAACACGTATACCTGCTCCGGCTATTATAGGATGGAAAACTAATAAAAAAATAATAAATTTTAAGCAAGAGAGAAGTTGCTTTTTCATATATAACCATAGCTTCCCCTCCCGCTTCTAGTTAAAATATATGCAACTTGACAAAAATCGTATTATTCAATTTTTATCTACTATCTAACATATCTCCCGCAAAATTTATCTTTCAAACAATAATATTTTATAAAAAATTATATTAGAAATCAAGCATTAAATCTAAAAATTTTTATCCTAACAAACGCCTCGAAATTATATTAAAAATAAACCTATCTTAGGGGGATTAGCAACCATTAACAATTGAAGAAAATTAAAATTTTGAACTTAAAAAATCTGCAATGAGTTTTGCTGTGCGGACGCTTGCGCCGGTAGGACCTAAAGCGAGACTGACCTTTGTAAGTTTTTTTTGAATATCGCTGTATAACACAGAATTTGTTAAAACTTCTATTACCCTGTCCGCGATTACATCCGGTTTAAATTTACGCTGAAGAATTTCAGGAACAACCTCTTCTCCGGCAATAATATTAGGAAGGCCTAAAAATGGTATTCGCACAAAAAGATTAAAACATAATTCCGTAAAAATACTCGACTTATAAACTATTATAAACGGTTTTTTTGTAAGCGCTACTTCAAGAGTAACTGTACCTGAAGCGGCAATAGCAAAATCCGCGCGGGATAAGGCGTATAGAGTATTATCCACAACAGAAGAAATATTTAAAAATGGATACTCTTTTAAATATTCGTCATACAATTCCGAAGATATTACACTTGCTTTAGCCAAAACAAATGAAACATCACGCATCCGCGACTGAATAACTTTCGCGCTTTCAAGCATTACAGGAAGAAGGTTTTTTATTTCACATTTTCTCGAACCGGGTAAAAGCGCTATTGAACGCCTGCCCGCGAGATTATCATTCTTAAAAATATCCGCTTGTTTTGCAAAATTGTCAACAATAGGATGTCCCGTGAAATGCGCGGTAACTTCGTATTTTTTTAAAAACTCTTCCTCAAATTTAAACAAAACAAGAATTTTATCTGTGTAGCGTTTTAAAAGTTCTACGCGAGAAACGCCCCATGCCCATACCTGCGGGATTATATAATAAATTACAGGAATACCTTTTGTTTTAAGAAGTTTCGCGATTTTTAAATTAAACCCCGGATAATCAATTAAAATCGCGCAAGACGGCTTTTCTTTTTCTACTTCAAACATAGCCTGAAAATAATGCCGCCTTATATCCGGAAGTTTTTTAAGCGCTTCAAACACTCCTACGATTGAAAGATTTTTTATATGCTCAACTAAACGCACGCCCTCTTTTGCCATCAAATCTCCGCCAAATCCGAAGAAAGAAGCCTCAGGCATAATTTTTTTTAATTCCCGTAAAAGCTCCGCGCCCCGCATATCGCCTGAAGGCTCTCCAGCTGAAATAAAAATTTTTAAATTAGATTTTTTCATTTTAAAATTTTTTCCACGCTCTCCCGGACGATAACAATTGTCAGAAAAATAATTGTTGGCATCTAGGCTTCGTCAAATTTCATAAAAAACTTTTTTCTAAAATTGTAATCACTAAGCGATTAGTAATAAACTTTTCCGTATCCTTTAGAAAACCTCATTCGGTCATTCCCGCGAAAGAGGCTGTGTCACAACTAGTATCACATTTAAAAAGTGGAGTGAAACTAGTAAAAATAGCGTCAACCCGCTGTCATTCCTGCGCAAGCAGGAATCTATGCAGGTAAAAAGGGAGTGAAAAGATTTTAAAAACTAAAAAATTGTAGTTATGACACAACCTCGAAAGCGGGAATCCATAAGGGTTTTATGATATTTTTGAAATGGTTATACCATATATAGATTCCTGCTTTCTGAAAAATCACAACGTTAATAATCAAGCTTGCAATTACCATCCGCTTAGTGATTACTATTAATCTATGCCGGAATCTTTTATAATAAGATGTTTAAATATTGCGCGGGGGTCTTTTTTTGCCGCTAGGAAAATTCCGCCGTATCCGCCGAAGACTGCCGCTATACTTACAGCGCCTTTAAAACCGATAGATAAATTTTTCAGAGCGTATACTATTGTGCATATCAAAATCAAAAAACCGCCTTTAATCAGAATAAAATAAAGTAGACCCCTTCTTTCACGTATTCCATCGCCGAGAAGTATCCCTGCTAAAAAAAAGATGCCCATAATAGAAAAATAAAATATCCCTGTTAAAACACGCCAGAATAATACGCGGGCGTTCCAAAACATGCCCGGCGCTCTGTATAAAAATTGGTCGCTAGGCTGTATAAAAACAGGAAGCAGGCTAAAAGAATGTATATAAGAAATATATTTGCAAAATCTTTTCGCGCTTAAATCTTGAACTGTGTTGATTGTTTCTTTCATTGTCATAATTTTTACGTCAGGCTGGGCTGATATCCAGTCAAGAAGCCGTTCAAAATTTTCAAATGTTATATCTCCGTTAGGGTTATCATTTAGGAAACTATTCGCGTGAAAATACGCTACTATTATAGGGTTATATGATGATGTCTCGCGAGCGGTTAAAATCGCATTCTTTAATTGAGGTAAAGTACATGTCTCTGGAAGAATTTTTAAACTCGATCTTTCACTAATACTATAATCTATTCCGCCGGACAAACATTCAAAATCTAAATTTTCTAAAGCCCGTACAGTATTATCATCAAAGCTATTCCAAGGCGGGATAAAAATATTTATTTTTCTTCCCAAGATACCTTCTAGAAAATCTCTTCCAGCGCGTATATTCTCAACTTGTTTAGCATAAGAGACGCCGTAAAATTCAGACAATATGCCTGTTTTTTTATTAAAAATAGTTTGATGGGAATACCCATGCAGTGCTGGTTCAATAATTCCACTTTCTATCGCATTTTTAATTGTATCTATTTTTTCATGTGAAAGTGGAATTTTTTCCTGATTCATTGTGTCTTCAAAATCAAATTGGCATACATATGGAACTATTCCAAAAACACATGGTATTTTTTTATCCAATAAAATATTTAAGATCCGAGCTTCCATAAAAAAAGAACTTACTGAAGAATAGTCATCGCAACGGAGTATAACAATAATAGTTTTATTGTTAATATTTTTTTCCGTCGTAGCATAAGTCGTTTCTAGAACGCACAAATAACATAACAAAAATATGAATATAATTTTTTTTAACATAATATCCCCTTAGCGAAAATTTGTTCCGCGAATTTGGCCGTTCACAAAGTAATCAGCAATTTTTTTTATCCCGGATTTTGCAGTAGACTTCGAGAAAAATGGCTTAAGTCTTTGAAAAAACAAGGCTTGCGAGAAAAAATACCGGAAGCGTATTCAGTGCAATACGCTGAGGATATTTTTGCGAGTATAACGCAGTATTTTCAAAGACTTATGAACATTTTGCCGAAGGCCTAATGCAAAATACGGGTTTATAAATGCCATTTAACAAAATCTTGAAAAGTCGTAAATTTAACGTCTCCTGTCGGTATATACCTGCGCGTGACTGTTTCCAGAAATTTATCAAAATCAGAAGGAAAAAGAAAATCTTTAGAGTGGCCGATCATAACTAACGGAATAGATTCTTTTTTATAATCGAACCTTTTAAACGCGAGTTCAAGAAATTTGAGCATTTCTCCTGAAGATTGTTTGCAAAGATCCCATTTTTGCGTGTAAACATCTTTAAACAATCCTTCTAAGATACTGTATTTTTTACTGATCACTTCGTCTTTAATTTTTTTTGTGATGCGGTTTGTCCGTACCATACTTTGCATATAGGCCGCGGAGAAAAGTTTTCGCCATGTAAACATTTTATATTTCGGCATGACAATAGAGTATATCGGTATTTCAAATAGTTCCAGCCCCTTAACCAGTTCCCAATATCCTATTTTGTTTTCGATAGGGCAATAATCCGCCAAAGAATGCGCTTTAATACCTAATTGTTTTAAAATCTTATGTGTTTTTTTATGCGCTTCTGACCAATTATATCCGGTAAACCGTGCGGTATTGCAAATATAATTTGGATTTATGGGCGTTATAATATTTTCTATTTTTTGTTTTGCTGAAGAAATCATTTTATAGATAGATTTTTCATCCATATCTTCCACAACACGGGATGGATTTGGAATTTCCCATTTTTTTCTTTTGTACAAGGCGTCTATCCATTGAGGATGAATGTGCAATTGGATATCATGGCCTTTCCGAGCGCATTCTATTATTTGTTCTTTTATCAATTCATGCGGAGAAAATTCTAAATCTTTTCTGATGTCTCTGGCAAATTCTTCAAACTTCATAAATTCTACGGCTTCAAACATTAAAGAAAACGGCACATTATACCTTCCCGCTATGCGCGATAATTTTTTGACAGGGTTTATCATATGGTCAGAAACATTTCCCGCGCCTTGTCCGAAAATTTCATAATCTATGGATATAATTATTTGAAGCATTGTATTCCTTAATTTATTCTGAAAAATTTATTTTTTCTGATTACGCTGTTTGCGCGTAAATTTTTTCCAGCCTTTTAGTTACTTCCGCCGGATGAAAATGATTCATAGCGTATTTTTTATTGTTAGAAGATATCTCTTCCAATAGTTTTTTGTTACAGGATATTTCTAATATTTTTTGCGCTATTTCATTTGGATTAAATTTTTTTCCGTTTTCCATTTCATCATATTTTTTTAATATAAAACCTGTTTTGTTATTAAGTAAAATATCTTTAAGCCCGCCGACATCGCTCGCGATAATTATGAGTCCCATTGCCATTGCTTCGAGGACTGTGTTAGGCATACCTTCTGTGTAACTTGGCAGGCAAAAAATTCCGCATTCTTTATAATATTCACGACGGTGTATCCCTGTGACAAGCCCGGCAAAAGTCACATTATTGATATTTTTTTCTTTCGCGTATTTTTTAGCTATTTCAAGATGCGGTCCGTCTCCCACAATAGTGAGTTTATAATCCGAATCTTTTGTTTTCAAAATTTTGTAGGCATCCAGTAATTCAAGTACTCCCTTTTCTATTTTTACTCTGGATAAAAATAGAATTTTTTTCGCTTTCGCGGAAATGTCGTAGGCGATTTGTTTTTTATTTTCCGCAGGATCGCCAATACTGCTGTCGAAAGTTGTTGTTTCAATAAATATAGGCGCTTTGAAACCCCATCGTAAAAGATCTTCTTTGAAACTGTTAGATAAAACTATAAATGTGTCGCTTTTGGAAAACTGTTTATAAATAAAACTGTTATTTCCGCAGGGAAATTCAGGTTTTCCGGAATATTCATAGTACCATCCCCGCCAAAAAACAATAATTTTTCTAGCGAATAATTTAGCTATAAAAATATTTACCGCTTCCCGTTTTAATGCTTTTTTGCTTTTATCTAATGTTACATTTAAATGTACTATATCAGGATGGAATGTAATTATATTCCATATAAGTTTTATATAATCTGATAGTAACCTTACGGCTGTTATTTTTTCTATAATGGCAGAAAGTTTCATTTTGCCGGAATAAAAAGAAAATGGCCGGCCAACATCGTTAAATTTTATATTTAATGTGAAATATTTTTTCAGCGCGTTATAATAATTTACTATTCCGCCGCCGGCTGAGTTTCTATCTTTTACTATTAATATTTTCATAAGAGTTCTCCTCTTTTAACCCGTATTTTGCAGTAGACTTCGAGAAAAATGGCTTAAGTCTTTGAAAAGACAAGGCTTGCGAGCAAAAATACCGGAAGCGTATTCAGTGCAATACGCTGAGGATATTTTTGCGAGTATAACGCAGTATTTTCAAAGACTTATGAACATTTTGCCGAAGGCCTAATGCAAAATACGGGTTTATAACTCAAAAAATTTTTAAATATCTTTTTGCCTTCCAAAGTTAAAATAGATTCAGGATGAAACTGCACACCGAAAACAGCTTTCCCTTTAATTTCAAGCCCCATTATTTCGCCGTCTTTCGTGCGCGCTGTAATTACTAAAGGCGGCTTGACTGTATCATTATCAACAATAAGCGAATGATATCTTGTTGCCGTAAAGGGCGATGGAATACCTTTAAAAACGCCGTCACCATTATGATAGATATCGCTCACTTTGCCGTGCATAATATTTTTTGCTCTCACAACTTTAGCTCCGTAAACCTCGCCCATACATTGATGCCCCAAACAAACACCGAGTAATGGTATTTTACCGCTGAATTCTTTTATAACATCTTTTGAAATGCCCGCTTCATCAGGACATCCGGGGCCCGGAGAAATAACAATATGACTCGGCGCGAATTTTTTTATTTCAGATAAAGTTATCCCGTCATTTCTAAATACTTTAATATCTCCGCCGAGTTCTCCAATATATTGGACAATATTGTAAGTAAAAGAATCATAGTTATCTATCATCAAAATCATAAATAACCTCTTGTTATAAAACCTTTCAAAATCCTTATAGATTGCCGGCTTCACGGCTGTATCGCAATTCTGGTTAACCGCGATTTGTTTTTAAACGCGCCAATAGTGATATGCTCGCCTCTTACACAGAAATAACCGCGCTTTAAAATTTTACTCTAATCCATTCTCCGCGAATTCTATAGCTTTTATCATTGCTTTGGCTTTATTGATTGTTTCTTCATATTCTTTTTCAGGAATAGAATCCAAGACAATCCCCGCACCCGCCTGAACATAAACAGTTTCACCTTTCATTAAAATAGTTCTTATCGCTATACACATATCCATATTGCCTGAAAAACTGATATACCCCGCGCATCCCGCATATAACGCGCGTTTTGTGTTCTCTAATTTTTCAATAAGTTCCATTGCTTTTATTTTTGGAGCGCCTGTTACTGTCCCCGCCGGAAAAGACGCGCGGATTAAATCATAAATATCTTTATCTTTATTCAAATTACCGGTAACATCACTTACGATATGCATTACATGCGAGTAGCGCTCAACACGCATAACATCTTTAACCCGTACGCTCGAAAAATCGCAGACTCTTCCTATGTCGTTACGGCCCAAATCAACAAGCATCACATGTTCAGCCCGTTCTTTTGGATCAGCCAATAATTCTTCAGCAAGAAAAATATCTTCTTTTTCGTCAATGCCGCGTCTTCTTGTCCCCGCTATCGGTCTTAATTCTACTTCATTATTTTCACATCTTACCAGAATTTCAGGAGAAGACCCTATAACATGATTTTCACCAAATTTTAAATAGAACATATAGGGTGAAGGATTCACAGAACGAAGCGCGCGGTACAAACTAAAAGAATCAGTAGAAACACGCCTTTTAAACCTCTGCGACAAAACTATTTGAATAATGTCACCGCGTTTAATGTGCTCTTTAGCCTGTTCCACCATATCGCAAAAAGCTTCTTTTGTGAAATTAGATTTCACTTCATCCGTATTTTTTACACTTTTTCCATTGCCGTTCATCGGGATGTTTTTCTTTAAAAGAGTTACCACGTCATTTATTTTTTTTAAAGCCGTATCATAACTCTTATCAGCCGAACCATTAATCACAGCGTTTGAAACAATTTTTATTTTATGGTCAACATGATCAAAAATAAGTATAGTGTCGGAAAGAATCATCTGCATATCCGCAATATTTAATTCACCCTCGTTTTTACTAGGTAAATTTTCAAAAAAACGAACCATATCATAACCGATAAAACCGACCATTCCGCCTGAAAATCTGGGCAAATTCGGCACATTCACAAATTTATATTCAGACATTATTTTTTTTAATTCTTCAATCGGATCTTTGGCAGAGTTATAAGTATCTATCTTCCCATTTTTTTTAACGGTTATTTTTTTATCTTTACTCTCGACAACCATTAAAGGATTACTGCCTATAAACGAGTATCTGCCAAGCTGTTCGCCCTTTTCAACTGACTCCAGTAAATAACAAAATTCTCCTGTCTCTATTTTTAAAAACGCGGAAAGCGGCGTGTCAAAATCCGCGAGAAGTTCCCGGTAAACTGGTATAACATTTCCGTTTTCACTTAATTTAATAAATTCTTCTTTAGTTAATGAATACATAAATTACCTATTATTTTATTTTTTTTTGTAAACATCATCCGGATTAAAAACTCTCTCGCCTTCCGTGGTAAGATTTCCATTTTTATCTATTTTTCTAAAATAACACGTAAAAAATCCTTCATGACACGCTGCCCGTTCTTGTTCCACTTTAAAAAGAAGAGAGTTTAGAGCGCAATCCACATAAACACTTTTTACTCTTTGTATACAGCCGGATGTTTCGCCTTTTATCATAAGAATCCCTTTTGAACGCCGAAACAAATGGACTTTCCCTGTATCAAGAGTTTTTAAAAGAGCTTCTTTATTCATATAACACAATGTTAAAACTATCCCGTCTTTATAATCTTGAATAATAGCCGGTATCAGGCCTTTTTCATCAAAATTTAATTTGTCTAAAAAATTCATTTTATTTTCTCCTTAAACCCCAATTTTGAAATAGACTTCGAGAAAAATGGCCTAAATTTTTGATAATACAAGGCTTGCGAGCGTAACTGAGTAGTATCAAAGATTTAGAGACATTTTACCGGCGGTCTATCGCAAAATACGGATTAAAATTATTCCAAAAAATATCAGAGCCGCGCGGTCTATTACATTAGTCTCATTAGCCACAAAAATACGCGTTATCTACGAACGCGCTAATATCCTTTTTTCTTTCAAATGTTTTTTTACTTTTTTAATAGAAATTTCTTTAAAATGAAATACTGACGCGGCAAGCGCCGCTTGGGCCTGTGTTAACTCAAACACTTGAGAAAAATGTTCCAGAGTTCCACATCCGCCTGAAGCTATAACAGGAATACCGACACTTTCCGCTACCCGCTTAGTAAGCGCGATATCATATCCATTTTTTGTGCCGTCGGCATCCATGCTTGTTAAAAGGATTTCTCCCGCGCCTAATTTTTCTACTTCACACGCCCATTTAATAACATCGATACCGGTTGCTTCACGCCCGCCTTTAACATATACTTCCCAACTTTCACTATTATTTTTTTTTTTAGCATCTATCGCGACTACTATACACTGCGAACCGAACTTGTCACTGGCTTCTTTTACTAAAAGCGGACGTTTAACCGCACTTGTATTCATAGAAACCTTATCACATCCGGCATTCAGAAGATTTCTTATATCAATAAGAGAAGATATCCCGCCGCCTACCGTAAACGGCATAAATACTTTATCCGCGACTTTTTCAACAACATCTATCATTGTCTTACGATTTTCATGGCTGGCTGTAATATCCAAAAAAACTAATTCATCCGCGCCTTCCGCGTTATAAAAAATAGCATTTTCAACAGGCGAACCCGCGTCGCGCAAATCAACAAAATTAACACCTTTGACAACACGGCCTGCTTTCACGTCAAGGCATGGTATTATTCTTTTAGCGAGCATATTTTAAGGCCTCCTTAATATCTAAAGTTCCGTCATAAAGAGCCCTTCCGACAATAACACCGGATAACCCGTAATTTTCAAGTTTTTTTAATTCTTTCACATGTTCAATATTTTTAACGCCGCCCGCGTAAATAAATTTTAATTTTGTGTTTTTCATCATTGTTTCTAAAAATTTTATGGACGGGCCTGAAAGTGTCCCGTCTTTTGAAACATCTGTGTATATAATTTCTCCGGCGCCGAATGACTCAAGACGCGAGAGAACCGCATCTAATTTTAAATCCGCTGTTGTTTCCCAACCGTGTATTTTAATATCCAATCCATCAGAATCAACGCTTATTATAACATGCTCTTTAAAACGTTTTATAACGCGTTCAGCAAAAACCATGTCTTTTAAAGCCTTTGAGCCTACAATAACTCTATATATCCCTTTACTAAGCGCGGATTCTATATCTTTTTCTTCACGATACCCGCCGCCGATTTCTATAGGAATACTAACTTCACGCGCGATTTCTTCAGCAATATGAAGATTAACCGGTTTCCCGAGCCGCGCGCCGTCAAGGTCAACAATATGAATAAATTCAGCGCCCGCGTCGCGCCACTTTTTGGCAGAATCGGCAGGAGAAATATCATAACTTAATTTACGGCTGTAACTGCCCTGTTCAAGACGAACCGTCTTAGAATCAATTATGTCTATCGCCGGTATAATTTTCATAATTTTATAAAATTTTCTATTATTTTTAACCCAGTTTCCTGCGAACGTTCAGGATGAAACTGCGTAGCAAAAATATTATCTTTCCATAAAATAGATGTATAAGGAACACCATATTCCGTTAAACCCGCTATATTGGTTTTATCACTCGCCGAACAATAATAAGAATGCACAAAATAAAAATAAGATTTATCCGGTATCCCTTTAAAAATCGGGCAATCTTTTCTTACAAATTTTACAGTGTTCCATCCTATTTGCGGAATTTTTAATTCCGAGCTGACTGCGAAACGTTTAACATTACCGGAAATTAGCCCCATACATTTTGTTCCGCCTGATTCTTCGCTATTTTCAAATAAAATCTGTAACCCAAGACATATTCCTAAAAAATATTTTCCCTTTTTTAAAAAATCAGAAATAGGGTTTAATAAATCAGCCTTTAAAAGTCCATTCATAGCGTCTTGACTAGAGCCTACACCCGGAAGAACAAGTTTATCAACTGTAGCGATATCCGAGCCCGCAACGCATATTTTCACCTTTTCACCAAAATGAGAAAAAGCATTATACACACTTCTTAAATTGCCGGCGCCGTAATCAACTAGACCAATCATAATATTCCTTTACTCGAAGGCACTTCGCCGCGCCTGCGCGAATCAATTTTTGTCGCGCTATCAAGCGCTACCCCGAGCGCTTTAAAAACCGCTTCTAAATAATGATGCATATCGCCGTCACCCGCGATTTCAATATGTATATTCGCGCAAAGTTTTTTAGAAAAACTTTCCAAAAAATCTTTTGCGTAATGAAGCGAATATCCTTCTGAATCAGTAATTATTTTTTCAGAAACTCCCTGCCCAAAAGAAAATTTAAATGCCGGACGGTTTGATAAATCTATTACAACTCTGGCGCCAGCCATATCCATCGGAACTTCCGCGGATGCCATTCTTACAATACCGCGCTCTTCTCCCAAAGCTTTTTTGAATGCTTCCCCTAAAGAAATACCGATATCTTCATTTAAGTGATGATTGTCAACATGCGTGTCGCCTTTAGCTTTTAACGTTATATCAAAATATCCATGATACGCGAAAAGCGTAAGCATATGGTCTAAAAAACCAATACCTGTTGAAATACTGGACTCGCCTTTTCCGTCTATATTAAGCCTTGAAATTACAATTTCAGTTTCTTTGGATTTTCGCTCATATTTTGTTTCGCGTTTAGATGTAGCGCGGTCTTTACGAAAAAAAGAACATAAACACATATAAGTCCCTCCTAAAAATTTTGTCTCAAATTCTATTATTTACTAAACCAAAAAACATCAAAATTTAAAAAACTCCAAACAAATACGCCTGTCTTTTCGCGCTACAAAACACCCTATTACTTACCGCCCGCGCATCGCACGCTTACAGATTCCCAGTGTTTCTCAAGTTTTTCAAGCGCTGTAATTTCTCTCACCCAATTAGATGAACTGCATAAAGCATCATGGCTGTACGATATGATATGCGAACTTTTAACAAATGACCTTAAATTAAGACCTGAAAAAAATCTAGCTGTGCCTCCTGTAGGAAGAACATGGCTCGGACCCGCGATATAATCCCCGATAGCAACAGGAGTGTATTCCCCAAGAAAAATCGCGCCCGCGTTAGTTATATTTTTTAAAATTTTTTTAGGAGACTTCACCAATAATTGCAAATGTTCCGGCGCTATCATATTTGACACATCCGCGGCTTCATCCATATCTTTAACTTTTATTACATACCCTTCCATAGAATCATCTTTACGAAAAATATTAAACACGCTTTTTGACGGAGTGACAAGTATCGCGGTGCCTTTATGATGTTCCGCCTGCGCCAATAAATCTTTTTTTATATAATTCACGTTGGAATGATGATTAGCTATAATAAGGACTTCACTGGGGCCTGCCAGCATATCGATATCAACATGCCCGAATACCTGACGTTTAGCTTCTGTAACATACTCATTACCGGGACCGACTATTTTATCAACTTTAGGAATAGTCGCTGTTCCATACGCTAAAGCACCTATTGCCTGAGCTCCGCCCGCTTTATATATTTCATCGACCTTTAAAAGATTCGCGACAACCAAAATATGCGGATCTATTGTTTTATATTTATTCGGCGGAGACATTAAAATAATTTTTTTTACTCCCGCGATACGGGCGGGCAATACTGTCATATAAACACTTGATACTAAAGGCGCTGTGCCGCTTGGAATATATACCCCTACTTTTTCAAATGGAACAAATTTTTCACCGAGTTCTATACCCGCGCCGTAACGGGCTGTCCAAGACTTTAATAACTGCTTCTTATAAAATTTATCCACATTATGGATAATTTCTTTTAAAGTGTTCACTAAATCCGGCTTAATATCCTGATACGCGGCGCTTATCTCAGTTTCACTAACCCTAAGTTCTTTCGCGGTAAGTTCTATTCTGTCAAATTTTTTTGTGTATTTTATAAGAGCGCTGTCGCCGTCTTTCTGCACATTATGAAGAATACCGGATACCTTCTGAGTAATACGAGTTCTCCCCGCGTCATCCCTATTAATCAAATCCTTAAAAGCTTCACTTCCAACTTTAATACTTTTCATTATAAAACCCTTTATATTATAAAATTCCGACTTTACCCGAAAAAATATATTTTATCTCGGCAACTCTATTTTAAATTTTGAATAACAAAATTTTTAGCCGCGCTTACGGCGTCTTCTAACCCATTAACGATATTCCCGCCTGCCTGAGCGAATGTGGCGCTACCGCCGCCCCCACCACCTATTTTCCCCGCGGCGCTATTGATTATATCCCGCGCGCTAAGATTATTATTTTTAGAAACCACTTCATCCACTGACGACAACATGAAAACCTTATTATCCTTTATTGACCCAAGGATAATAACCGATTTTTCAATTTTTTTCGCGATACTCATTGATGTCTTGCGCAATAAATTCATATCCATATTATCCAAAATCCCAGCTATCATATTAGAACCTTTTACATTAGCTACGCGGCTTATTAAAAGAGCTACATCCTCTTTTACTTGTTCCATGGCACTATTTTCTTCCATTTTTATTTTTTCTTTTTTTAAAGAAATAACATATTCGCCAAGCTTCTTAAACGCGGGTTCAATAATATCAGTATAATTAGATAAAACACGCGTATCTATTTTAACCGCGCCATTAATAAAATTTCGAGCGGCTAGCAGGGCATTTAAAAATTGCGGGACTTCTTCTTCCGCTTTATAAAGCGCGCCGAATTCTTTTTTGCGCGCGTCATTTTCTAAAATTAAATTTCCTAATTTTTCTTTAAGCCAGTTTCGCGCGTTTTCACTCGTTACAGCTTCGATTCTGCGGACTCCGCTCGCGACTGAAGCTTCGCTAATAATTTTCACTAATTCAATATCCGATGTTTTATCAACATGCGTTCCGCCGCATAATTCTTTTGAAATTACGGAGACACTCACGACTCTCACTACGTCTCCATATTTATCTCCAAAAAAAGAAAGAGCTCCTTCAGCTTTCGCTGTTTGCAAAGATTTTATTTCTTTCGCGACCGGAAAACCGCCATCTATCCATCCATTAACAATTTTCTCAATTTCATTTAAATCTCTTTCGGAAATTTTTTCCGTGTGGCTAAAATCAAATCTAAGCCGTTTATCATCAACAAAAGAACCGGATTGTTTAACATGTTCGCCCAAAACCTTTCTCAAAGCGGCTTGAAGTAAATGCGTGGCTGTATGATTTTTAGCTGTATCTTTTTTCCTTTTCTCATCCAAAGTTAAAACAACTTCAGATCCTTTCGCGAAAGAACCTTTTTCAACAAAAACATTAAAAACTTTTTTTTCACCAGCGCTATAGACATTACGAATAATCATGCTTCCTGTCTCACTTTTTATCACGCCTTTATCTCCAACCTGCCCGCCGCATTCAGAATAAAATTCACTACTTTGCGGAGATACGATGATCTCAGCGGTATCACCCTCGGCTAAGCTGTCAACGTTAACACTATCTTTCAAAATAAAAACAATTGATGATGCTAACGGCATTTTGTCTGATATTTCAGGAAGAGGCGCGCTAGCGAATAAATCCGGCTTAAAAATAAAATCACTCGCGAGATTACTTCCTTTTCTTGATTCATCCCGCCTTTTTTCCATAAATTCCTCAAAACTTTTGGTATCAAGAGTTATTCCCTTTTGTTCGGCTTCTTCCTGTATCATTTCAAAAGGAAAACCATATGTATCCACCAATTTAAAAATTTGAGCGCCTTCCAATTTTTTTTCTGAAACGGAAACCATCTCTTCAAAAATAGGCCTAACACTGCTAAGAGTCTCTTGGAAACGGCTTTCTTCCTTAAAAATAACAGAACTTATATTTTCACGTTTTTCTTCTAATTCGGGATAGACCTCTTTCATCAAATTAACAACAGGCAAAACAAGTTTATACAAAAACGGTTTATTCGAACCGCTTCTGATATACGATCTTCTTATCAGCTTTCGTATTACGTAACCTCTCCCTTCGTTTGAAGGCGTGACACTGTCTCCTATTGAAAAAACCAAAGAACGCGCGTGGTCAGCGATTAAATATAACTCCTCTTTTTTTACACCCTTTGCTCCGCCGAGGTTTCCTTTCACGTTATTTACCAACAAAACAAATAAATCAGATTCAAAATTTGACTAAACTCCCTGCAGAACTGCTGTAATCCTCTCTAATACCATAACTGTTTCTATATGTTTAGTGGGTAACTTAACATGGGTGCCGTAGGATTTGGTATGGAGTTTATAGAAAGTATCTTTGTAAATCAGGCGTAGCGGCTGTTGGGAGAGATTTGGAAAGTTCAAAA
>JYNY01000270.1 GCA_000954095.1 Candidatus Omnitrophus magneticus
TTTCTCACGTTTTGCAATGCCGCGCGCGGGAAATAATTCTAGAGACTACTAGAATTGTGATATTTTCTTTCCCCGCGCAATCTGTTATAATCTAGAAATATTTATTTATAAAATTATTTGGAGGGAATTTTAAAATGAAAAGTAAAAGATATTTTAATATAACCGGGTTCTGCCGTCCTGAAAAACATTACATGTTGGATCCATTAAGAAATCAGAGTGTAATATTTGATTTTATTGAAAAAGAAGAGTATTTCGCCATCCACGCGCCGAGGCAGACTGGAAAAACAACACTTTTACATGAATTAGCGCATAGATTAAATAAAGAAGGAAATTATATTTCAGTAGTGTTTTC
>JYNY01000271.1 GCA_000954095.1 Candidatus Omnitrophus magneticus
GAATACATATGGAGTATGGAGACCCCAGACCCCGGAATTTACGAAGCGATGAAGACACTATCGTCAAAGCGCCGTTCCTGGAGCTTCTCCCTTCGGTAGTCGCTTACCCCTTCTTAGGCAATGGGAAGGTGCTCTTGTTGGCCGGGACTATTTTCTATGTAATAGTCTCGAATATTCCCTTTATTGGCGGCACTCTTAGTCTGGCGGCTGGCGGCTATATTTGCGCTTTCATGATGAAAATAATCGTCAGCACCTCTCAGGGTGACAGGGAACTCCCGGACTGGCCCGACTTCACTGATTTCTTGGACGATATCATTCGCCCTTTTGCTATGATAGCCTTAACCTTCGCTGTTAGCCAGATGCCCGCTATAATCTATTGCATAAGCGATCCCCACGTCTTGCTGACTCTGGACCCCATATTAATAATCCTTGTTTTAGCGGGGAACTTTTATCTGCCTATGGCTCTTATCGCTGTGTCTATGTCTAACTCCATTAGAGGCGTCAACCCGGTTTTCATTATCCCCGCTATTGTCAAGGGGCCGGCTGCCTACTTTATCGCTTGCGCTATACTTGTTCTTATAACAACAATCAGCCGAGCTGTGATAGATTTTGTTTCACATATTCCCATATATCCTTTAAAGGTGACAGTCCTGGCCTTTCTTTTCCTCTACTTTATAACGGTGGAGATGCGTATAATTGGGTTGCTGTATTACTCAAACAAAGAACGCTTTGACTGGCTTTAACCGATGTTAATGCTGGAAGTTATATTTCCCCTATATCGAAAGACTATTACGTTT
>JYNY01000272.1 GCA_000954095.1 Candidatus Omnitrophus magneticus
AAACGCAAATTGTGGTCCTATAAGATTACTAGCCAATACAAATACGGCTAAGATTGAAAGAAAAGCAAATATCTTTGTATAAATGAACCAAGTGTATCTAAAATCGAACTTATAGAATTTTATAGGCAGACTTAAATAATTAAAATACGGCTTCCTATCCTGTATGAAGAATATTCTTCTTTCTCTTTTTATCTTTCCATCGTCTCCAAGCTTGAGCTCATAATTATTAAACTCCACATTCTCTGTATAATATGCGTCCTTTATCCTTTTGATATAATAGGTTGCATCGTTTCTAAAGTTTACATGATTGAAGGAAATCAAGACGAATAGAGCTATAGTCAAAATGAGAATATCCTCTGATTTCGGTTTCATATTTATTAAATAACCGGAAATCTTCTTGGACCGAATAAAGAACAAGAT
>JYNY01000273.1 GCA_000954095.1 Candidatus Omnitrophus magneticus
AACTGTCTCATATCTACTCTCCATCCTTCCGCGCATCGCGCGATTTTTGTCACTAATCACTAATCACTAATCACTACTCACTACTCACTAATCACTAATCACTCCAATCTTCTACAATTTTTCTATTAGTTTATTATCTGAACTATTAGCCCAATACGTTTTTAAGTCTTTATTTTCACTGGCGATGTAGCTTAATATAGACCAAGGATTATAAATAAATTCTCCTCTAAAATTATAGCCGTTATACCATCTTCGCACATCTTGATATTTTTCGTTTAAATTAAAATCAGATAATAATTTTTTTACTTCATTTTCAGTAAACCCGAACATGTCGTTAAATTCAGAGGAAAGAATAGTAAACACGGCTAAATTATTCATGCCTGAAAATATGGATTCTTTAGAGACGCGTAAAATGCCCGTTAATACGCCTTTTTCAAGAGACGTGTTATCTTTAAAACCGCCGGAAAGAAAATTACGCATGAAACTTATTATATGTTCATAAAAGTTTTCTAAATACCCAGACTGTATAGGCGTATCGTATTCATCAAGAAGAATGATTACTTTTTTATTGTGGTAACGCTCTAAAAAAAGAGATAAAGTTTTGAGGCTGTTTTCGTAATCTTTTTCTGAACCTTCTAACGATGTGATTTTATTAAAATATTCTTTTTCTTCTTTTTCCAACCCCGTCCAATTTTTAAGATATTTATGTCGCAGAAATTCATTTTGTATTAAGTCTTTAATACCTCTATAAGTAGCGTCCCATGTTTTTTCTTTAACATCTTTAAGCGTGAGAAAAATTACCGGATACGCGCCTTGCTTGTTCATGTATTCTTCGCCTAGGCGGCAAATAGCGAGGTCTTTAAATAAATACCCGTTGGATTTTTCGGTTTTTTCAAAAAAATAACGTAGCATTGAAAGATTTAATGTTTTGCCGAAACGTCTCGGACGAGGAAGCAAAATAACATTACAAGATTCATCAATAATTTCTTTTATAAAAAGAGTTTTATCAATGTAATAAAATTTGTTATCAATAATTGTTTTAAAATCAGAATATCCAACCGGTAATTTTTGTATGCGCATATCAATCCTTTTTTATAAATTTTTTATTTCGCGATAAGCCTTCGGCAAAATGTCTCTAAATTTTGGATACTATATTTATATTTTTAAAAACGGGTAAACCCTAGACGCCATGCTGGTTTTAGCGTACAAAGTCATTTCTGTAACGCAATTTTTTTGTAATCACTAAACAAATAATAAGAAATTTTGTAATCACTAAGCGGTTGGTAATAAACCTTTATGTGTCCTTTTGCCCCCATCTTACCATTCCCCCGGAAAGCGTGAATCCATGAGTGTCTCAGCTAACAAACTGTCATTTCGGAATTTGCCGTAGGCAAATATCCGAAATCCATGGAAGTCTCGATTAGAAATCTAATCTCTATTTTAAATTTTAAAAAATTATTTTTCTAAAATTTTATCCCACCTGTATGGATTCCTGCTTGCGCAGGAATGACAGCGGGTTGACGCTATTTTTACTAGTTCAACTCCACTTTTAAAATGCGATACTAGTTGTGACACAGCCTCGGAAAGCGGGAATCGGCCCCCTTTTGTCATTCCCGCGGAAAGCGGGAATCCGCCCCCTTTTGTCATTCCCGCGAAAGCGGGAATCCATAAGGGTTTTATGATATTTTCGGCTCGAATTTTTCTTTTTCGATTTTCAATTATTCTACAAAAAATTTAAAAAAAACTTTTTGTCATTATAGCACAGCAGTACTTTTGTTCCAACCAGAAAACAAGTGTAAAACAAAAAGTAAGAAAAATTTTAATAAAAATGACTAAAATAAACCACATTTTTTATTCTTAATTTTGGCTCTAAAACCCGCATGGTTACTGGACTTTACGCGAGTCTAGAAAAAAAATATCGAAAAATCGGCTTTTCAAAATTTGCATTCTCTAGATTTGTCAGGTAAGCTTTATAGTAGAGAATGAGAAAGTGAAAAGCGAATTAAGAAAAAATAAGAAATAGAAAATTGAAAAAAAAGATACTTAAAAATAAAATAGAAAAATTGTAGAAGATTGGAGTGAAGAGTGATTAGTGATTAGTGATTAGTGAGTAGTGAGTAGTGAGTAGTGACAAAAATCGCGCGATGCGCGGAAGGATGGAGAGTAGATATGAGACAGTTGAAAAAAAAATTCAAAACCATTTCGGAACGTCTTACAAGTCTCGTCGAGACTGGGATTAATTCCGGAATAACAAAAACCGCGGCGGGATGCCGCAAAGGAGTGTGCACCATGTGCCACTTAAGAAATTTTTTGAAAATTATTTTTGGAAAAGTCGCTAGCCCAATGGGAATGGCTAGTATGGTTTCCAGTCAA
>JYNY01000274.1 GCA_000954095.1 Candidatus Omnitrophus magneticus
GTGGCGCATTTAATTAAAATAGTTAGGATGATAAATTCAACACGGGCTATTTCTCAGGCTGGATGGATTTTTATTGTATGGGGTATGTTTTTTACGGCAAATTCATTTGTTTTAGGACGGCCATTTCCTTTTTTCGCGGGACACTTTTTTTGGATAGGGATATTGATGGTTTTAATTTTTGAGAATTTTCAAAAAAATATATTTAAGGGAATGATGGCGTCTATCGTTGATTTACCGTTAAACGTGATTAGCGCGTTTTCGGATGTTGTTTCCTATTTAAGGCTTTTCGCGGTAGGGTATGCGGGAACAGTTATGGCGGAAAGTTTTAATAATATGGCGCTAGCCAATGGATGCGGCACGTTTTTATCAGGATTATCAGCCGCGATGATATTATTTTTAGGGCATACGTTAAATATTGTTATGTCTTTAATGGCGG
>JYNY01000275.1 GCA_000954095.1 Candidatus Omnitrophus magneticus
GAACTGGCTTCTCAACAACAACATAAGAGCACTAAAGGCCACCCAGACGAAAATATCAACAGAAATCCCGATACAGGCAATAAGATAAACTCATTTGTGTAGACTTGCCCTTGTGTAGCTTAATAGAGTAAGGGAATAGTCTCGTTTTCCCATCCCCTTGTGTTTATCGCAAGCTACACAAGGGGTGGCTCTTCATAAAGAGCGGCTATTGAGAAGACCGGTTTTCGTCAGTCAATACCCTGTTTTTAGCTCATCTATAAGCTCAACAACTTTACTGACTATTATCTCAATGGCCTGTAAACCTTTTTCTCTGGTCGCCTTTTCAGGATTTCCCCACACGCCTCCGGGCCAATATTTGACCTTGTCTCTTACGATGAAGGGTCTAGGCAGTTTGGGATACTCCTCAGTGGCCCGTCCCTTTACAAGATGAGGTGCCAGGGCCAGGATCAGTGAGGTTTCGAGTTCTCCACCGTGGGAATCCCCCGGGGTTTCACAAATGGCTGACAACTCCTTCCATAATATGTCGTAAGGGGAGAAGGCCGCTATTTTCAAATCATCGAGATCATCTATCAATTGCTCGGCCACCTCTTTTAACGCTGACATATGGAGACTTCCACCATGGCCTGAGATTAAGAAAAAATTCCTAAGGCCCTTGTTATAAGCATCTTTAATGAGATCGCGGGTAATAGCCCTTAGCGCGGAAGATGAGATGCTCAACGTCCCAATATGCTTACCTGTTGTTGTGCATACCCCGTAGTTTACTGGTGGAGCGACAAAGACAGCCCGTTTTTGAGCTACCGCTTTTAGTATCTCGCAGACTATGATAGTGTCTGTATTTAAAGGAAGATGAGACCCATGTTCTTCAACAACCCCAAAAGGTATGATAATGGTTTTAGTTTTTTTCAGGTGATTCTTGTAATCCTCCATGGTTATTTCTTCAATCAACATTGTTGTCTCCCTGTTGTGTTTTGTATGAATATTTAGCGACGGCACGACTTTTTCGTTTAAGTTTCTGTTTTTTTGCCTTTAGCGTTTTATTTAACGTGGGGTCTCCGTCACCCTTCATTGCGGCCTCTATCTTCTCCGCGAGCAATCGTCGCGCCAGGAATCTGTTAATGGATTGGCTTCTTTCTTTCATGCACTTAACTTCAATGCCTGTGGGGATATGTTTTATGTAAACGCCAGCCGAGGTCTTATTAACTTTTTGGCCGCCTCTGCCTGAGCAGCGTATAAAGTTCTCCTCCAGTTCAGATTCCAGTATATTTAATAGGGTCATTTTTTTTTGCAACTGAAGGTTTTTTTCGGGTTTTACTGCGAAGTCAGTCAATATACACCTCTTTAGCATTTGATTTCATTCTTGATGTGAACTCTCTATGAGCTTCGGGAAAACAGGTTTTGAGGTCAACAGGGACAAATTTATTATATAAGGATTTTTACCGTTTATAGTTAGGTTTTCCCCATTTGTCTGCAAAAGCGCTACTTTGCCCTCAGTGTATTTATTTTCTGCCAGTGTACGATCAAATCTACAATCTACGATCTCAACAGACTTTCCCAAGGGGTGATCATTCCTTTCACGGAGCAAAGCGTTGACCATCTGGTAGATATGTTCTGGATGACATGCTGAAGACAACGACAGATTTTCTCCCGCGTACTCTCGTAAACTTGCCATTTGCCCTTCAATCAACCTTGAGCTAAATGTTTGCGGTCTGACAACCAGGAGATACCGTTGACTCTCATAGCCCTTTTTATCCAGCCATTTACCTAATTCTGAACGGAAAATCTCTATTTCCATGTTAGAAGACGCCACTTCCAGAAATGAAAGCCTGTTTTGACAAAAAGCCATGGGCGTCAAGATCAATATTATCAAGAGTATTGAGACATACTGATTGTTATTTTTAAGAGCTTGACCTAAACCGTACTGGATCAAGATCACAGCATCAATAAAGAAGAAAAAATACCATGGAATCAAATGACGATTAGAAAGTCCGGGCATATTACTGAAAAACCATGGGGAGACAGAACCCGCAAGAATAATAATAGTCAATAGAAAGACTCCTGCGCTCCATACTATCGTTCTATTTGCCCTGGTTTCGGAATTTTTGGTCATAGTCACGGCAACATGGATAGAAAAAAGGGTTAGAATAAATACTGATAATCCACCTGAATATTGAAAACTAAACAATCGGAGGTCATAAAAATATCGCGCCATAATGACAAGCCTATCGTAAAGAATACTCGGCCTTAACGACATTGATACGGTGTAATTGCCAGTCTCTACATAAGCCCCCATCCATGTTAAGAGTATGACTGAAACCTTTACAAACAAATAATAGATTATAGTCGCTAAAAAATAAAAAGACATGGTGAGAAGAAATCGTTTGAACCGCCTTCCAGGACTGCCAGCACTGTAAAGACAAAAAAAACACCATCCTAGCGGGACGACTATAAAGGCCCATGCCGGATATAGCATACAGGCTGATAAAAACAGCATCAAAGAAATAAAAAGTTGTTTCAGGGATTTTCTATCTAATATTTCAGGATGATACGACCACTTGTTTAATTTGGAAAATGAGGCCGCAGACAAAGGTATACTCAACAGCACTGGAGCTCCGGTCATTCCCTGGAAGTATATAAATGAATAGCCAGGCCCCAGGACAAACAAAGAAGCAACAACGACTCCCCCCACCCAACCGTTTACAAGAGGAGCGATTACCCGTCCCAGGTATAAGACCGAGATGACGACAAAAACCAGAACAACAGGACGAAGGTAAATAAAATCTCTAATTTTTCCTACCACAGCATGTTCCAGCAACTCACCAAGCCATACCAATGGTCTGCCGGTAAAAACATAGAAGGCCCGCACCATATGTTGACAGGCCTCTCCACGACTAATCCAGGACCCCTCCAGAGTTGAATATCTAAATGCCCGCCATTGATCTTGAGTGACATAGTCAATTTGACATGTGGGCAAATAAGCGAAAATCACCATAGCCAGACAAACAATGATCAAAAACCTTGAAAGGGTCGCTTCAGCTTTCCACAATTTTAGCGCGTCTTGTGCGTAGGAGGTTAACTTCAAGTATTTTTTCTCCAGAAGAACTTCTCTCTAATGAATTGGAAATAATAAGCCGCTCCCCATTTCAAGATTTTCAGTTTTCGTTTCCCATTAATTCTAGGAGGTTCGTCACCAGGGATTTCCGCGACTTTCAATTTCTTTTTAGCCGCTCTTACAGACAGCAAAGGTTCCCAGCTTATTTTTGTGGCAAAGAGCCTTTCAGCGGTTCTATAGGCGTTGTCTTTATCCAGTTCGAGATCATAAATAAGGTGTTTCTTATAGATTCTGTAAATGACCATAGCGTCGGTGTAGCTTCCGCTGTGGAGAAAGTTGACTGTTTTGGTAAAAAACCAGTTCCCAAAGGCTGTGACTATATCATCATCCTCACTTTTAGCGTTCCCTAAATATCGCGAGGCTATAACCATATCATAACCTTCTTTCATTTTCGTGACAAGGTCAGGGATTAGTTCCGGGATACTGTTGCCATCAGGGCTAAAGGTCAAGACCACGTCACCTCTGATTAGCGGCAACGCCTCAGTATAGGCGTGTCTAAAGCCCTTTTGTTTTTGGATATAGACTTCATATCCGTGTTCTCGAGCATATTCAATTGTGCCGTCGGTAGAGCCGCCGTCTATAACAAGGATTTGATCTATCCACTCTCTTTTGACGCGAGGCATAATCTGGGTCATGCCATCCACTTCGTTTATTGTCATAACCAGTAATGAGATTTTCATCTCCTTATGGTACTCTAAAATATAAGTTTATGTCAAAGGCGGTCAGGGCAAACGCAAAGTCCCAAAATAGAACACGGACTTTACAAATTAAGTTATAGATAAATCGCTTGAGAATTATAAAACCGTTATGAAACAAGGGGTTCAAGGGGTCGAGACCCCTTGTTTTTTAATCCCTTAATCTCTCAAATTTTATAGAATGCGTTTGCCATGTTTTTTCTACTTTTTTAGTGCGACTACTTTTGTTATAATAATGCATATGACAGGAAACAACAATGTATAAGAATGCATTAGAGGCGGATATCAAACCGATTGCAATGACCATACCGCCTACAAGGTGTCTCAAAGGACTAATCCCTCGTAGGACCAAGGTGAATAAAGAAATAATAAAGGAAAGTAAACGCCTAAAGATAGAATGTGTTGATATTTGCACTGCCATGATAGACAAAGACCTGTTGTTGTCTGAGAAATACTCAAACGATGGAGTGCATTTAACAACAGAAGGGTATATGCTTATTGCTGAGTTGCTCTATAAAAAATGTTTTTTGACTATGTCGTTGGTTTATAAGGACTAAATATGATACTACGTAGCTTAGTATTCCGATTGTTACTCGTTAATCTTTTTATTTTGTTTTATACCACAGGAGTATCCTTTGCCAAACCTGTTCAAATTAAAAGTAGTACTAACTCTTGTTCTGATGCCTACAAATATTATATCGATCCAGAAAATACTTTGCTAATGCACTTGCTAAAATATCAATATCAGACGGAAAGACGTAGCCAAAGTTGGAAGCTGACAATAGCTGAACATAGAAAGAGTATTAAGCGGTTGTTAAAAGGTAGTCCAAGCTTAAAGTACAACGTCCAAGCTGTTATAGATGAAGCATTTAATGACGCAAGAGATTTATTTGAGATTGAAACAGGCATCTCAAAAAAGACATTACCCGAAACCTACCCGTACAGCTTTGACCAGATAATGGATGATGAGTTTTGGCCAGAGGAAGTGTGAGCAAGCAATGACTACAAGCATTAAGACGCACTGGGTACAATTCTACGAAGAGGCAATACTTGTCATAGAGTATGGTGGTAAGTTATATGTTGATGTGAGACTTATCATTGAGGGTTTGCATCTGAATTGGAATCACCAGACGTCGTTGATTGAAAAAAACGAGACATTAGGCGCTATGCGATTCACTCTTCCGACAAATTATAAGGGTATAAAGTTGTGTTTGCCTAAAGATAAGCTACAGGAGTGGTTGTCGGGAATCAGCAAGGAGCATATAGCGGCAAAAAACGTCCAGTCTAAGATTGAGCGATACAGCACTCTGAATTATCATACTACTAAGAGCATATTAGCGCGTAAGCGTGGTGGTTATGAGGGAGTGTAATTTTTTGTCAGACCCAGGTTTGAATTAACATATACAGGTAGTTCCGCATCCAGCCCTCTAATTTTACATAAGACATGTTATCGGACTACAAAGTATTGATTTCTTATTCCGAAACATCCTTTCATTACAATCGTAACAAGTAACAAAACTATATCGTAACTTGTTATCTTTAATCTTGTTATCCCCTTCGGCTCATGTTATCATATCGTAACAAGTAACAAAACTATATCGTAACTTGTTATCTTTGACGTGGAGGGTTATATGAGAAAAAAGGTCTATGACAGCGATTCCGAAAGACAGGCGGCTTACCGAAAACGTAAACAAGAAAAAGAACGCAAAAGAACTATTACTGTCTGGATTGATGATCTGCTATATGAACAAATCAAGGGAGAGCCGCAAAAGGTCATTGATACATTCTTTAACAGGAAGCTCCAGGCTGGTCTTTCAAAGGTCTCTATTGAGGAAGGGGGGCTTTTACGCAAACGTAACAAGTTACAATCTAACATAAACTCACTAAACATAAAACGGAGAGATACGGAATTAGAGGTCGTGGCCTTAACAAACAATCGTAACTTGTTACAATTAGATGTAAATAGTTTAGAGACTACAAAAAAGGCGTTAATTCAAGAGATATTTGAATACAACACTAAACGTAACTTGTTACAATTAGACGCGATCAGTAAGCCGCTGCCTTCCATGGACATCGTCAACCCGCCTGTCAAACATAACAAAC
>JYNY01000281.1 GCA_000954095.1 Candidatus Omnitrophus magneticus
GAAATCAAGGGTATGTAACACAAGTGTTTGTACCCCGAGGCTGCCGCGTAAAACTGTTGCCGAAACAGAAGAGAAACAGGGGGCGTGCCACAAGTGGTAGTCCCAGCGGTAGATAAATATATCTACGCCTGGTCGTGCAGAGTGGCTCGGACACTAGTGTCCCGCCTTCGCGGGCCGGTCAGACGCTAACGCAGGGCATCGGCTAATACGTTGTCTGAGAAGCCCCCTGTCGTGGGGTCGAGACCTCTTAGGCGGGGGGAGCGTGTCACATTAATAAAACCATAAGTATTGGAATAGCCGCATTACCCAATGATTCATCAGATATCAATCTAGTTATTAAATTTGCAGACATTGCCCTGTACAGCGCGAAAACAACAGGTAGAAATAAAGTTGTCAAGTTCAAGCCAGAAGCCTCCCCTATGGAATAATGGGTCAAGGGGACGATTCCCCGTAGGACTCGTCCCTTTGTTTTTAATCCCTTAATCTCTCACTTTGGGGATGATGGAACTGTAAATTGAGTCTCATAAATGTAGCTGTTGTCGAGGGTCTGCGCTCCGTGACTGTGGGGAGTTATGGCTAAGTACAGCGTATATACGCCGGCTCCAAGAGACGATATATCAATATCGCTAAAGAGTTTCTGGCTGATATTGCCGGTTGTGTGGGTGGAATTCCAGTGCGCGAGACCCGCTGATAGGGGTTGAAGGGAGCCGTCAGAATGAAGAACATATACCTCGTTTGGATCAATGGCTGGTGAATACACGCCAAAGAATATATCTACATTACCGGCGTAATTGCCCAACATTAGGCTTATGGACAGGGTACTGCCTCCGTTGGCTACATCTCCTATGCCTATGGGCATCGCGTCTGAAGGCGTGAAACCGAGCATCGCCTCTGACATAGCCATATATGTGAAGATGGACTGTCCTACAGGCAAAGGTATAGGGTCTTCTTTAGTTGTCTCAGTCGCGAAGGAAACCCCTGAAAATAATATAACCAGCATCAACATCGCTGTCATTATAAATATCTTTTTCATCTATAATTCTCCTTAATATTCTTAATATTTTTTAGCGGGGATATTAGCCTAAAACATCACCTGTATACCCGATGTTATAAACCAGTCTGTCTCCATCTGTAGACCGTTAACCCGTTGATAAGCGGGAATACCGCCTTCAATTCCGACACTGAGCGCCCCTTTGGTAAAGCTCACGCCAAAAAATGCGTCAATACGTTCTCCCCCGTAATTGTGTATGTCGGCGTCGGGTTCTACGGGAAAGTTAGCCATTCCAGGCATAATATCTTGAACCAGGTTGTTGATCTTGGCGATCTCGTCGTCCTGGCCTCTGATTCTGCCCGTATCGGTGAAGGTCATGCGTACCCAGGGTGTTACAGGCCCCAGGGCGCGCTCAAGCCAAGCACTCAACTTGAAGCTGTCACCCTGAAC
>JYNY01000276.1 GCA_000954095.1 Candidatus Omnitrophus magneticus
CTCGCCATTAATAGAATCCGCGTTCGGCATTTATAAAATAAAACACGAAAACAATTTTTTATGGAAAATAAAAAATATTTTTTTAAAGTCGCTAGCAGTTTCTTCCGCGGTTTTTATAGGAATGACGCCCATTACAGCGTATTACTTCAACATAATAACTCCGGGAATGTTTTTAGCGAATATCATTGCTGTCCCTATAGTTTTTTTGATTATGATTTTAGGTTCTAGTTTTATTTTTATCGCGTCTTTCAATATATTTTTTTGGCCAGCGGCTATAGCCGGAAAATTTTTGGATATAATCATCATAACATTTATAAACATCATGAAAATACTATCGTTTTTCCCATTGTCTTATTTAAGAACAGCGAAACCTTCCAGCGTGAATATGCTTCTATACTATCTCGCCCTAACCTTAGCGCTTGTATTATTTTATAAAAAAAAATGGCATGCTAAAAAAATATTCGCTTCATTTATTTTAGCGGCAATACCGCTATTCATATGGAACGACTTTTTAGCGAGCCGTCCGATGGATAAAACAAGGCTCACATTTTTCGATGTAGGCCACGCGGACGCTTGTTTAATTGAAACTAATAAAAATCATGTTGTCTTAATAGACGCGGGAGGAGGCGGCCTTGAAGACTCTTATGACGCGGGCCGTTACGTTATAGCGCCGTATTTATGGCAACGCGGCATAAGGTATATTGACTGCATTATCATGACGCACGCGCATGAAGATCATATCGGCGGATTTTTATATATCCTAGAAAATTTTAAAATCGGCATGGTAGTGGACGGCGGCCTAAACACCCGGGAAGAATACGATATCATCTACGGCAAAATATCAGACATCATTGAAAAACACAGGATAAAACGTATTTTTGTCGAAGAAAGCGACATTCTAGAAATACCGTATGACTTAAAATTTTTATTTTTCAATCCTAGTAAAGACGGCCAATCATATGGCACAGCCAACAACGATTCAATAGTAACTAAACTTATTACAATAAATGACAATAGCGCGCTTTTCACGGCAGACGCCGGAACACGCGCTATGGAAAATATGTTAAAATACGGCTCACTCCTCAACGCGGATGTATTAAAAGTCCCTCATCACGGCGGAAAAGCCGGCGACAAAAATATTGTCGAAGAATTTTTCAAAAAAATAGGATTCAAAAAAGCCGTTGTATCTAAAGCGCGGAACAAAAAATTTTCAAAAGAAATAATCAATTCATTTAACAAAAATACCGCCTTATATTCAACAGGCGAATCCGGCGCGATAGTATTAGAAGAAACAGAAAACAATAATACGTTTGAAATAAAAAATTGGCGGTGAATTCTAAATTACTATTTTTAAAAACACTCAAAATATTGTATAAACCCAAAAAATAAAAAGTGGTATTTATTATCTTAACCAACATCATTACATGAAAACTGAATTGACATACATCTTTTATTATGTTAAATTTTGGACAACTATTCTTTATATTATTATGTTTATAATTTTATTTAAGAGAACTAATTTACAATCAATTTTTTAAAATCACTAACTTTACAAAACGTGGAGGGAATTTATGAAAAAAATTTTATTTGCGATACTATTCTTAACGATTATTGCTAGCGCGTGTTGGGCAAGTGTTGACGGAGATTATGAAGTAGCAATTTTAAATGTAAAAGGTACTGTTAAAGTAGATGAAAATGGCAACAATAATTGGATTCCTGCTACAACAGGAATGAGGCTAAAGAAAAACGCGGGAATTATGACTGAAAAAGGCGCTAAAGCTGATATTGTCTATGACGCGGAAGGCTTAAATATTGTTACAATTAAAGAAAACTCAAAAATAACTATTGCTGAAGCTATGACACTTTTGCAAGACGGCTCAGTTTTTGTAAAATTTGATAATTTACAGAAAGGTTCTACTTTTAAAGTTAAAACTCCTAACGCGGTTTGCGCTATCAGAGGTTCTGGTATGGGAGTTGATTATTTACAAGGCATGACAATAGTCGTGGCATATGAACACAATGTATATGTCAAAGGAATTGATCCTGCGACAGGAAGAGAAGTAACACAAGAAGTTACAATTCCTCAAGGATGGAAAGAAACTATACAGGCAGGTATCACTCCTGAACCTCCTGTTGAATTAACAGAAAATGAACAAAAGATATGGGATGCTTGGGTTGAAGTAGTTGCCCAAACAACAGAAAACAAAGAAGAATCCACAACAGAAAAAAAAGAAGAAACAAAAAAAGAAGAATTACAAAATCTTAATGAAAACATTGACAACCAGACAGGCATAGTAGATACCAAAGATATTGACCAGAAACAAACTATTAGTAACGAGAGATAAAAAATAAGCAAAAGATAAAAGGGGGATAGAAATGAACCGAAAATATATTAGTTTTGTAATGGCGACTGTAATAGGCTCTCTTTGTTTCGCGGTAAACGCTCACACATGGGAAAAAGGACATGTGCAAATTGAGCCGTCTTTTAAAACTGAAGAAATGTGGGATAGCAACGTTTTCTATGAACCATCAAATGAAAAAGATGACTTCATCACACTTCTTACTCCGGGACTTAAAGGAGCGTTCGCGTTTGGAGCTGAAGGAAAACATAAAATCACAGCGAATTATTTATGTGAACTAGGAATTTTCGCGCAATATGATGATGAAAATTATGGGAACCATGATTTTAAAGCTGGCGTAGACTTAGACTTTGACACATATACTCTTAACGTAAATAACAAATTCGATTTCACATCCTCTAGAGCCGGGACAGAATTCGAATCAAGAACACTCAGAAAAGAAGATAGATTAGACACGGTTTTTGGAGTGCATTGCAATAAATTTGATTTTGATTTCGGGCATGAATTTTTTATTGTGGATTATTTAAGCGATACTTTAAAAAGTATTAATCGATATGAAAATTCAGTTTGGACCACAGGATATGTGGAAGTAATGCCGAAAACAAAAGCTCTAGCTGAATTCACTTATCAAAATATAGTTTATCCTGATACAGACCAGAGAGATGGTGATGCTTATAAAACAATGCTCGGGTTACAAGGCGACCTTACTGCTAAATTAACAGGTATAATTAAAGGCGGTTATAAAGTAAAAACTTATAGAGAATCTACACGTGAGGATTTTTCAAACGCGGTAGCATATGTGGCCTTATTGTACAGCATGACTGATAACCTCGGATTAAATTTATCATACAATAGAGAACCCTTTGAATCTATTTATGATAACAATAATTACTATACCGGCGATCATTTTACAGCGGCATTAAATTATATTTTTGCTAAAAATTGGAAAGCTATTTTAGATACAATGTATTTTCATAACGCGTATCCCGCGATAGCTACGGGAGAATCAAAAAAGAGAACAGATAATGAGTGGGCGCTTGGCGGGAGATTAGAATATGCTTGGAAAGAATGGCTTGTGTCGGGTGTTGGTTATCACTTCCACCAAAGACTTTCTACAATATCTTCAAGAGAATATGATCAGCATGTAATCAATGGAGATATTAAAGTTAAATTTTAATTAATCCAAAAATATAACTTTTGGGCATAAAAAAAGGAGCAGTAAAAACTGCTCCTTTTTTTATGCCCCAAAAATGACTAAAATCTTTTAGCCTTATCCGAGACTGTCAACTTTTTTGTGTCTGAAGCAATTGGCAAAATATTAAAAAACATAAATATTTAAGATCTTTCTTGTTTTTGT
>JYNY01000277.1 GCA_000954095.1 Candidatus Omnitrophus magneticus
GGACATTTGTCGCCTTTTACATGATCTATTCTAAACCTTTTTTTGCATGATTTACAGTCCACCATCATATCCGCGAAAGAACCCACGTGCCCTGAAGCTTTCCAAACATTGGGATTCATCAGAATAGCCGCGTCAAGACCTTCGATGTCATCCCTGCGGTAAATCATGCTTTTCCACCACTCTTCTTTGACCTGCTTTTTAAGCTCTATTCCCAATGGCCCGTAATCCCAGACACTCCCGATACCGCCGTATATTTCACTGCTTTGAAATATAAAACCTCTACGTTTACATAAATTTGCTATCTCTTTAAGATCAACACCCTTTGCTGTTTTTTCTTCCATATGACTTATTCCTTTTTTTGGGCTATTCATTTAGCGATAACCCGTTTTTACATCACAACGTTGAAACAAAATCAAGGATAATATTTTTATCCGATTCTAAATCATCTATAAATTTTTTCGTATTGAAAGAACTATCAATATAATAATCAATAAAAGCGCTTAAAGCTTTTTCTGTTTCTATGGCGCTTTCTCTGGTTACGTTAACACGTGTGGCGCGCGAGATATCTATTTCTAATATTTTTTTCATAAAATTAACCGCACCGCGTGAAATTTTCAAACTGACTAAAGCTTGATTAGCGCAATGCCCGCATAAAATCCCGCCTATAGGCGCGCTAAAAAAAATATCTGAAAATTTTTCTTCTCCGCATCGCGCGCATTGTTCTAGCCGCGGGCGAAACCCTATAGATTGAAGTATTTTTAATTCAAAAATACGCGCTATATGCTTAGGATTAGTTTTTCCGGAAAGTTCTCTTAATGCTTCAGACAAACAAGTATAAAGCCCTTCATTGACATCATATTCCACAGTAATTTTGTCTATTAATTCTATAAAATAATTAGAATATGTCAACCGCAGAATATCTTTCCTTATATTAAGAAACGGCTCAATGGCCTCACACCCGGTTATAAGGTCAAGCGCTTTCTTTTTTCTGCGGTAAAAACTTATACCGCATCTATTCATCATTTCAAAATTTCCGGCAAATTGCGGATACGGTTTTCTTACGCCTTTCAATGTTCCGCGTATTTTCCCATGTTTTTTGGTAAAAATCACAAAAATATAACTTGTTTCCCGAACGGAATATTTTCTTAAAATAATACCTTCATCGTGTAATACAGGCATTTAAAAACCTTCCTAAGCCCGAAAAAAATTCCATTATTTTGAACAGCCCGCGTTCTTTAAAAAATAAACTATTACTCTTGATACTGTTCATTAATCGCGCCGCCTGAAATAACCTGTTTCATCCCGTCTTCAACGCTCATCTTTAAAAAAATAACTTCATTGCGCGGAACAAAAATCAACATCCCCGTAGCGGGATTCGGCGGTGTCGGGACAAGAACACTCAACGCTTTTTCCCCTGCTACCGCTCTTATTTCTTCAACGGGAACACCGGTAACAAAACCTATTGAATATAAGCCTTTACGAGGATATTCAACAAGCACCACATGGCTGAAAATCTTTTTTCCATGCCCGAATACCGCTGAAGAAATTTGCTTTATAGTGCTATATATCTTGCCTAAAACAGGAACATTTAGAAAAAGTTTTTCCCATAGCATAAAAAATCTTTTAATGATAAAAATACGCGCTGACCAGCCTATCGCGGATACAGACGTGATAACAAAAACAAATATAATAAACCGCGCCACACCTAGATGATTTTCTAAAAAATCATAATATTTAAATATTTTTAAAAACGGATCTAAAAAAAGACTGTCTATTTTAACAAGAAAATATTTCACTATCGCGATAGTAATAAATACCGGCGCTAAAATAGCTATGCCGTTAATAAATCCTATAAAAAATTTATTCCATATTGTTTTATTCATACCATTACCTGAACGATAAATAAGCTTACTAGTATTCCTACTACCGCTCCGGCAATCACCTCCCAAAAAGAATGTATTTTTCTCACTAATCTGCTTCTAGCTATAATTAACGCCAACAAAAGCACTAAAAAACTTACAAGCGGATTAGTTGTAAATAATGTCACCATTGTCCAAACACTAAACGCGACAGCAGTATGCCCGCTAGGCATGCCGCCTCTAAAAAGATTATGTTCTTTTCTTAAAATTTTTATCGCGAGAACAAGCGCCACTGATATAAAAAGAACGATAAACGTAATATGCCACGAAGAATGTTTTATTTTATTTATAAATTTAACGGCGGGAATATCAATATGATTAGAAAGAATTAAATATCCTACGAAACAAGCGTTTATTGCTGCTATAAAAACAGCGCCGGCTCCGATATCTTTTATGATTTTGACAGCGGGATGGAATTCTTCTTTTACTAAAACATCTGACAAATATTCTATAGCGGTATTAATTAATTCCGCGAATAAAACAAAACTCACCGCTGAAATTAAAAGTATAAGTTCTACGAACGGCAACCCATAATACACACCCAAAAACAAAACAATAACTCCGGACAAAACATGAAAACGCATGTTGCGTTCCACTTTTAATGTGTGCAATATCCCATTAAATGCCACATTTAGACTGGTAATAAAATGTTTTTTATATGTTCTTGCTGATTTTTTGTAAAAGCTCATTTTCTTTTTTTCGCATTAATTTTTGTTCTTCCGTGGTTTTATCCTTAAACCCCGCGAGATGCAAAATGCCGTGTATAACATAAAGCCTTATTTCATCCTCAAACACTGTCCCGAATGTTACGCAATTTTTTTTAGCAGTCTCCGGGCAAATTATTATATCCCCAAAAAATTTCGCGCGCTGTTTGTTATGTAAAAAATCTTCACTGTTAAACGCGAGGACATCTGTCGCGTAATTTTGATTAAGATATTTTTTGTTTAATGCTCTCATTTTATTTGAAGACACAAACGTTATATTAACTTCAAATTTATCCTTTTTAAGAAAGGACATCGCGATTTCGGCTGTTTTTGTTAAGTCCTCGTCATTCAGCAAAATTTTATTATTTAAATTTCCTAAATTTATTTTTGCCATTATTTTCTGTTTTTTGAGTCTCTGCTTTTTTAGATTCATCCGGATAAGTAGCGCGGGTATGGAAAATAGCCATAAGAACTTTTATAAAAGACTCGGAAATTTTATCTATTTCTTTTAACGTTAAATCGCAGGAATCAAGCTGACCGTCTATAAGTTTATTATTTATAATTTTCTTTACCAAATTTCTTACGTTCGCCACACTCGGCTCTATTAACGTGCGGCTTGACGCTTCTATTGAATCCGCGAGTAAAACAATCGCTGTTTCTTTTATCTGAGGCCGCGGCCCCATATAACGAAAAGTTTCTTCATCAGGAATTAAATCTTCTTTCGCTTCTTCTTTGGCTTTCTGATAAAAATATGAAATTAAACTATCGCCGTGATGCTGTTTTATAAAATCTATAATTGTCGTATTTAATTTATATTTTTGAGCGATATCAACGCCGTCTTTCACGTGTTTACCGATAATAAGCGCGCTCATTGAAGGCGTGAGCCCCGCGTGTTTAGACCCTTCTCCCATTTCATTTTCACTGTAATACTGCGGTTTGTTTATCTTGCCGATATCATGATAATATGCCCCAACACGAACTAATAGACTATTAGCACCGATACTATCGCTCGCGGCCTCCGCTAGATTTCCTACCATAATACTATGATGATACGTACCCGGAGCCTCCATAGCAAGCCGTTTTAAAAGCGGATGATTTAAATCTGAAAGTTCTACAAGGCTTATATTAGTGGGAATTTTAAATATATATTCAAATAACGGAAGGCCTGCCATAACAATAGCCGCAGATGACACGCCTCCTAAAAAACCCCAAAAAGCATCGCTAAAATATACCGCGAAATTAATGTCATTAATAAGGCCTACAGTTATTACCGCTAAAAACTGAATTAATCCCGCGAAAATCCCGGCCCATAAAATATCCGCTCTTCTTCTAGCATTTCTTAACGCGTAAATTCCAACAACCGCGCCGCTTAAAAAAACTATAACAAGAGATACTGTTCCGCCTATAAGGACTGCCACAAGTATCCCCATTATTACGCTTACCACAAACGCAGGCCCAAAACCCAATAGTAACATTATTATCATCCCGCTACCCGCGAATGGAATAGAATAACTTGGTAAAGGCGTTTGAATAATAATATCTGCCACAAGCAATACAAAAAAAATATTAGTAAGAATTATAACGATATCCCGTGTATTATTTAAAACATTCACTTTATAAGTGAATGCCATGTAAATCCATAGAACCATCCCCAAAAGAACGAAAAGTAATAACATCCCTTCTAAAAAATTTTTTGTCTTTCCTCTCTTCACAAGTTCTGTAATTTCATAAATTTCAGCTAAATGCCGCTCATTTATACGAGATCCCTTCTGCAAAATAAGTTCATTTTTTTTAACTTCCCATACATTATAAATAGGTTCTATATTATCAATAATTTTTTTTTCTTCTTCGCTAGTACGTTCTTTATCCGCGATAACATTTGAGGAAACGCCTGATTGAATAAATCCCGCGATAGCATTAATAAATTCTTCATCTTCTTCTTCAAAATATTCTTTAACATGCATTTTAATTTTTTCATCAACTAAAGAAAAATCAATAAGACTCTCTGACAACCGCGGCGCGGTAGTCTCCATATCACTGAAGATAACAACATAATCATCTTTCTCTTCATTCAAAAGCTTACGGCTAGTTTCATCTATTATGCCGTCAGTAAATAATTTAGATAACGTTGAAAATACCGCATCTTTTAAAATTTCAGTGGAATGACGCAATGACATATATTCATAATTATCTATATTTAATCCGAAGCTATTGATGAGCCTTAACGGTTCAAACTCCGCAACTTTTGGAAAACCCGAGTTATCTTCAGGTGTATTTAAAGCGATGTTATCCACGCTAAGATAATTTTGTTTAGACAAAGCATTAAAAAAAATTTCAAATTTTCTATAAATTTTTTCTTCAAGCTGTGTATCCCTCTTAAAAAAATACGGAACATTTTCTACTGCTTTATCAATAACCTCCGCTGTTTTTTTCTCATTCTTTCCCCACGTATAAAAGAAATCATACGGCGCATACACATCACGTAGCGCCACATCTCCATTCCTAAGATTAGTCCTAGCAATAAAAGGATTAATAAAAATACTTGCCGTAGCCAAAATCAAAAAAATAAATATCGCGGCAAAAGAAAAAACTATCCGAGCATGCGCGTTTATTCCTTCTTTATTTTTACTGCAAATTTCATTTATACTATTCATTGTTTTTATCCGATGCTTTTCTATACGCTTCTATTATTTTTTGGACAAGCTCATGCCTGACAACGTCTCTAGCAGTAAGATTAATAAACGAAATACCTTCAATATCTTTCAACAACCCTTTAACATGCAATAAACCTGAACGTTTCCCTTTCGGAAGATCACTTTGAGTAAGGTCTACGGTAACAACTGTCTTTGATCCAAAACCTATTCGAGTCAAAAACATTTTCATCTGCTCTCTTGTTGAATTCTGCGCTTCATCCATTATGATAAACGAATCATTAAGGGTTCTTCCGCGCATAAACGCGAGCGGAGCGACTTCTATTATACCACGGTCAAGATAATCCTTAACCATATGCGGTTCAACCATATCTAAAAGCGCGTCATATAAAGGCCTTAAATACGGATTTACCTTTTCATAAATATCACCCGGAAGATATCCCAAGCTCTCCCCCGCCTCAACAGCGGGACGAGTAAGAATTATCCGAGTAACAAGATTATTTTTTAACGCGTTAACAGCCATTGCCATTGCCAAATATGTTTTGCCTGTTCCTGCCGGCCTATACCAAAAACTATGTCATATTGCCGTATGGCGTCGAGATATTTTTTTTGGCCGGCACTATGCGCTGATATATAATTTTTTTTCGCGTAAACTTCCACGCGGTCTAAAAAAATATTTTCAATACGAGTCCCGTCATGCACGTTTTTAACCGCATAATCAATATCCCGCATTGAAAACTGGCCGCCAGCGCGCAAAACCGCCAAAAACCCTGAAATAACTTTTTCGCTATTTCTTAAAGATTCTTCACTGGAACTTATTATCCTTAAAGAACCTTCTTTATAAATCGTATTTATACCAAACGCTTTCTCAATCCTTTTCAGAGTTTCATCATGTTTTCCAAAAAGACGTTTAGCTTCTGAATCATCTCTTATCTCAATATTTTTTTCTTTCATTGTTAGTTGCCGCGAAAAATATATTTATTTAAGCCACTCTTCTTCTGGTTCTATTTTTTTAGTTTCAACTTTTTCCGGAGCCTTACTAGGAACGGGCGCTTCTTCCTCTATATCTTTCACGGGTTCCGCGGGAGCAATCTCTTCAACGTCAGCTTCATTTTCACCGGCTTTCCCTTCAAAATCAATAGCAAAAAGCGTGCGTTTACGTTTTCTTTCTTTTAGCGGTTCATTGTTTGTGCCCGCTATATATCCTTCATTTCCCGTAAGTTTCTGGTCAACTCTATCCTGTCTGAAAGTATACATATCAACGCTGGAACAACCTGTCATAAAAAATACAACCGCGACTAATAAAAGAAATAAATTTGCCATACTTTCCTCCTGTATTTTTTTATTATTTAAGATTTTTTTTCATACTGCCGCGAAATATTATTTTTTACGGCAATATTTTGAACATTAATATTTTAACATGCTTTAGTCTAAAATTTTCGGATTTAATTTTAAACCCAAATCTCTCAATTGTAGTTCATCAATACTAGACGGCGCGTCTGAAAGAGGGCAAACGCCTCTCTGTGTTTTTGGAAACGGGATAACTTCCCGTATAGAAGAATCCCCTGTGAAAAGAGTTATAAGCCTGTCTATGCCAAACGCGACTCCTCCATGCGGCGGCGCGCCGTAAGAAAACGCTTCAAGCAAAAACCCAAACTTTTTCGCGGCAGATTCATCGTCTATTCCCAAAATATTAAAAACTTTTTTTTGAATATCTTTCCTGTGAATTCTAATACTTCCCGACCCTATTTCTGAACCATTTAAAACTAAATCATAAGACTTTGAACGCACTTTATCCAACTCGCCGGTCTCCAAATATTTCGCGTCTTCTTCAATAAACGATGTAAACGGATGATGCTCGCTTACCCAACGTTTATCTTCTTTATCGTAAGTAAAAAGAGGAAAATCAACTACCCATAAAAATTTTAATTTAGCGGCGTCAGAAAGCCCTTTTTCTTTTCCAATTTTTAAACGTAGAGCGCCCATCGCGGAACGCGCCGTAGCTTTATCAGCCGCGACTATAAAAATCATATCTCCGGGTTTAGCGCCGGTTTTTGATTTAATAAAATTTATTGTTTCTTCCGGAAAAAATTTCACAATAGGAGAAGTCACCACGTTATCTTCTATTTTAAAATACGCGAGACCCTTTGCTCCGTATTCTCCAGCAAACGCGGTAAGAGTGTCAATATCCTTACGGCTTATACTTCCATATCCTTCAGCGGCTAAACCCATAATTCTTCCGCCTGAACTAATCACATCATTAAAAATTTTAAAATTCGTACCATGCTCTTTTATACCGTCTGTAAGATTAGCGAGCTCCATTCCAAATCTTAAATCAGGTTTATCACTGCCGTATTTATCCATCGCGTCACTATGCGTCATTCTTTGAAACGGAATCTCAATATCACGGCCAAGCGCCTCTTTAAAAAGACCTTTATAAAATTTCTCGCAAATATTTAAAATATCATTTTGTTCAACAAAAGACATCTCAAGATCAAGCTGAGTAAATTCGGGTTGTCTATCCGCGCGTAAATCTTCATCTCTAAAACATTTGGCGATTTGAAAATATTTTTCTAAACCAGACACCATTAAAAGCTGTTTAAAAATCTGAGGCGATTGAGGCAATGCGTAAAAAGAACCTTTCTGTAACCGCGACGGCACAAGATAATCCCGCGCGCCTTCAGGAGTGGATTTCGTAAGAATAGGCGTTTCAATATATGTAAACCCTTCTTTTGAAAAAAAATCAAAAATATATTTATAAACACGATGCCGCAGATTTAGCCTGTATTGCATCGAAGGCCTTCGTAAATCTAGATACCTATACTTTAAACGCACTTCTTCTGACAATAACTCACTTTGGTCTTTTATTTCAAAAGGAAGCGGTTCTGATTCTGAAAGAATTTCTATTTTTTCCACATAAACTTCTATGTCTCCTGTGGCTAATTTAGAATTGATAGTTCCCGCGGGCCGCTCTTTAACAATACCAGAAATTTTGAGGCAATACTCATTCCTTAAATTATGCGCTTTAGCGTGCGACTCCTTGCTATGACTAGGATCAAACACAATTTGAGTAACCCCAAATTTATCCCGCATATCTATAAAAACAATATCGCCGTGATCCCGCCTTGACCAAACCCAGCCTGAAAGAATAATATTTTTAGAAATATCTTCTTTTCTGAGCTCTCCGCAAGTGTGTGTTCTATACATAAAATTGCCTCCCTCTAAAATAAATCAATAAATTTTTAAAAAAATTATATTTAACCGAAAAACTACATTTCGCCATAGCGAATAATGCTAATCTCTCTGGCTAAAAGGTTTAAAGTTTTCCCGCCAACTCTTCAAATGTAACAAGCTCCTGCGTGCTGGTTTTCATATTTTTTAACAAAAATTTACCGGCCTTTAATTCATTTTCACCGATTAATACAACACTATTTCTTCCTTCTCTATTGGCTTTTCGTAAAGCTCCTTTTAATGACCTCGAACTATATTCCATATCAGCCGTAATGCCCATCCCTCGCAATTTTTGCGTTAAAATAAAAGCTTCCTCGACAGAAGATTCATCCAGCCCCGCGACTAAAACCCCTTGATTATTTTTAGGCATATTGTCTCTATTTAAAATCAATAAAAGCCGCTCTATTCCTAAAGCAAAACCTGTCGCGCCTGTTTTTGGGCCAGACATTTGTTCTGACAGATTATCATATCTCCCGCCCGCGCCAAGCGCGTCTTGACTCCCAAGCCCCGGATGAATAACCTCAAATATAACTCCGGTATAATAATCAAGCCCGCGCACAATGCGGGGTTCTTCCTTAAATGGAGACCCCGCGCGGGACAACAATGTTTTAAGCGTATTAAAATCTTTCAAACAAATTTCACATAAAGACGCGAGTATTGACGGCGCGTTTTTTACTATGTCTCTACAGGTTTCTCTTTTACAATCAAGCACTCGTAAAACATTAGTATCCACGCGCCTCGCGCAGTCTTCACAAAGTTCTAGTTTATTTTTCAATAAAAATTCTTTTAAAATATTTTTGTAATTATCTCTATCTGCCGCGCAACCTAAAGAATTGATTAAAATTTTATAATCTGTAACACCAAATTTTTTTAATAACGCTTCAAAAACAGAAATAATCTCGGCATCAAGATACGGACCTTTTCCGCCGATAATTTCCGCGCCTATCTGATGAAACTCGCGTAACCGGCCTTTTTGAGGGCGTTCTCCGCGGAACATAGAACCTATATAAAACAATTTTGTTATATCGCCCGTATTTGCCCAGCCGTGTTCAATATACGCGCGCATTACGCTTGCGGTCCCTTCAGGCCTTAATGAAATATTTTTCCCGCCCCTGTCCAAAAAAGTATACATTTCCTTTTCAACTATATCAGTTCCTTCTCCTATACTGCGCGTAAAAACTTCAGTAGATTCTACAACAGGCGTACGAATTTCTCTAAATTCAAATAACCTAAAAAGCGAACGAGCAAGCGTTTCTACTTCTTCAAAAATACGAGCGTCATCCTGAATAATATCAGGCATACCTCTTAATGAGTTGTATTTAGTCATGTTATCCCTTGATTTTCATGAATTTTTAAGAAACCTCGATGGATTGCGCCTAACTTGCGAAGCTCTCCCGCGGCTTCTTCCCTTACCTATTTTTTTTCTCCCATCTTATAAGGTTTCATCTGTAATCCGGGCTTAAAATAAGCAACTGTCCGCGCCGGCACATCTACTCTCTCTCCGGTATGAGGATTTCTGCCTATTTTCGGCCGGCGTTTTTTTAATTTAAAAACTCCAAAATTACGTATTTCAACTTTTTCACCATGAGAAAGGCTATCAAGAATAAAATCAAATGTCCTTTGAACAACATTCCTCACATCCATTTGTTTAAGCCCTGTATCTTCATAAATTTTGAGCACTATATCTTTTTTTGTTTTTGTCATACGCCCCCACCCCTTTTTATTACGCTAGCTTCGCCAAAAATTTCACGTTGCCTTCTCCTACTACTTTTTCCAAATCATCAACCAAAGAATCTGACGGAATAACAGAAAGTTTATTATCCAGCGCCAAACGCATTTTTCGTTTCGCGTCACCTGCTAAAAAATCTATAAACACAGGAATATTGCCGCGATATTTTTGAATAAGTATTCTTAACCTCATCATTAATGTTTCTTCAAGCCCCACGGTTGAAAGCTTTATTAAAACACCTTTTGTGTATACCTCTTTAACTTTATCTATCGGCATAATATCTTCCGCGAGTATCTTCGGAATTTCTTCTTTCAAATCAAGCCTTCCGTCAATATATAAAAGCGCGTCTTCTTTTATAATTGACGATACCTGCGCGTAAAGCTTAGGAAAAACTAGGACTTCCAGTGAACCGTTCAAATCTTCAATGCGTATTATCGCCATTTTTTGCGCATTTTTTTTTGTGATAGTTATTTTTACTTTATTGATAAGCCCGCCTATAAGAACCTTTTGGCCGTCTGACAAATTAGATAATTCCGCGATTTTACATGTCGAATATTTATTGAGAAGTTTTTCATAATTTGATAAAGGATGTCTCGATATATAAAACCCAAGCATTTCTTTTTCAGCCAATAAAAGTTCATTGTCAGGCCATTCAGGGATTTCAGGTATTCCCTGAAAAACAGATTTAAATTCATCAGCATTTGGCGCTGTGTCAAAAAAAGAAAGCTGTCCTTTTTGTTTATCTTTCTGAGCTGACTGCGCGGATTCTAAAATTTTATCGATAGCGGCAAATGCCCGGGACCTGTATATCCCCGTGGAATCAAAAGCCCCGCATTTAATAAGGCTTTCAAGAAGTTTTTTGTTCGCGGTACGCGAATCAAGTCTTTCCGCGAAATCATATAAAGATTTAAATTTACCGCCTTTTTCACGCGTGTCAATAATTGATAACACCGCGTTTTCCCCGACATTTTTTATCGCGACTAACCCAAACCTTATATCCTTTCCCGACACCGTGAAATCTTTATAACTTTCACTTATATCCGGAGGAAGAACGTTAATCCCCATTCTCACGGCTTCACTGATATAATCTGAAATTTTGTCCATGTTATTACGTTCACTCGTAAGAAGCGCGGCCATAAATTCAACAGTGTAATTGGCCTTTAGATACGCTGTCTGATAACTTATAAGAGCGTATCCCGTACTATGCGATTTATTAAAACCATATCCGGCAAAATATTCTATTTGATCAATAATTTTTTCTGCTACTTTTCTATCAACATTATGTTTATCCGTTCCCTCAAAAAATTTTATACGTAAATCAGCCAGCGCTTCCGGCTTCTTTTTCGCCATAATTTTACGGACATTATCAGCTTCTGACATTGAAAACTCAGCGAGAGCCGAAACTATCTGCATTACCTGTTCCTGATAAACTATAACACCGTAAGTTTCTTTAAGAATCGGTTCCAATGCTAGGTGCTCATAAACAAAAGATGAAGTGCCGTTTTTCCTTTTAATAAACTCGTCAACCATCCCGCTTCCTAACGGCCCCGGCCGATAAAGCGCCAAAATAGCTATTAAATCTTCAAATCTTTCGGGATTTATTTTTCTTAAAAGATCTTTCATCCCGCTAGATTCAAGCTGGAACACTCCTGATGTCGCGCCGTCCGCGAGAAGTTCATATGTCTTCTTGTCATCTAAAGGAATTGTTTCTATATCTAAATTAAAATCGCGTGTTTTTTTAATTATTTTTATAGCTTGATCAATAACCGTCAAAGTTTTAAGCCCGAGAAAATCCATTTTTAAAAGGCCGATTTTTTCTAGAGCATTCATTGTATAACCGGTAGTTACCTGTCCTTCAGGTGTTTTATAAAGAGGTATCCGAGCCTTTAACGGTTTATCAGAAATAACAACACCCGCGGCATGAGTTGACGCGTGGCGGTTTAACCCTTCGAGCCTTCGCGAAACATCAATAAGAGAGCGCACCATCGGGTCTTTTTCATAAATAGATTTTAATTCCGGCTCTTTCGCGAGCGCTTCTTCAAGCGTAATTCCTAAATCACTAGGAACCATTTTCGCGATTTTATCAACCTCAGCGTACGGAATTCCCATGACTCTTCCGACATCGCGCAAAACACCTTTAGCCATCATCGTACCAAAAGTAATTATCTGCGCGACATTATCAACAGAATATTTTTTTACAACATAATCAATTATTTCACCGCGCCTTTCAAAACAAAAATCAATATCGATATCAGGCATTGTGACTCTGGCGGGATTAAGAAACCGTTCAAATATAAGACCGTATTTAAGCGGATCAATATTTGTGATCCCTATAGCGTAAGAAATAAGACTGCCCGCGGCAGAGCCTCTTCCCGGCCCAACAGGTATACCAAGTTTACGCGCCTCATTAATAAAATCCCAAACAATAAGAAAATAGCTTACATATCCACTTTTTTGAATTATGTCAAATTCATGTTTAATTCTTTTCTCTATCGGTTCAGTGATTTCTCCATATCTTTTTTTGGCTCCGTCCATTACAAGTTTTCTAAAAAACTCAGTATTATCCTGCGTGTCCGGCGATTTAAACACAGGTAAATGAATCTCGTTAAATTTAAATGAAACATTACACGCTTCCGCGATTTTCACAGTATTTTCAAGGGCTTCCGGCGTATCTTTAAAAGATACTTTCATTTCCGACGGGGATTTAAAATAAAGCTGGTCAGTAGAAAATTTCATGCGGTCGGAAGACTCTATAGTAGTTTGGGTTTGAATGCAAAGCAAAGCGTCATGCGCCCGCGCATCAAGTTTATCGATATAATGCACATCATTAGTGGCAACAAGCGGGATATTAAGTTCACGAGAAAAAGCTACCATTTTTTTATTAAGCACGTCTTGTTCCGGTATATGGTTATCCTGTATTTCTAAGAAAAAATTGCCATTACCGAAAATACCATTATATTCCAACGCGGCTTTCTTCGCTCGGTCATTATCTCCTGCCATAAGATAATAAGCGACTTCACCTTTTAAACACGCGGATAAAGCAAAAAGGCCTTTACTAAATTTAGTAAGAATTTCTTTATCAACCCGCGGTTTATAATAAAAACCTTCTAGATATCCTGTTGAAACAATCTCTATCAGGTTATGATATCCTTCAATATTTTTAGCTAAAAGAACCAGATGAAATCCCGCGCCTTTAACCGCCTGAACGCTCTTTTCAAAACGGCTGGACGGCGCCACATAAACCTCAGCGCCTATTATAGGCTTAACACCTGCTTTAACCGCTTCTTCATAAAATTCAATAGTCCCAAACATATTGCCATGATCAGTCATGGCGCAGGCAGTCATTCCGTATTCTTTAGTTTTTTTAATAAGTTCTTCTATCCGGCAGGCTCCATCTAAAAGACTAAATTGAGTATGCACATGCAAATGCACAAATCCTGAATTGTTCTCGTTCATGGGCGGATTATCCTAATAAAACCTGATTTTTACGTGTATCCGATTCTTGCGGCTAAGAATAACCCCGCGAGAATATCTTCACAAAAAAATACAGCAAAATCAGGGGCTAAAAACAAATAAACATAAAAGACGCGTTTATGATAAACAAACGCGTCTTTTAAAATAATATCGCAAATTTACTTTCTCATACCAACTCTCTGCGCGCTCTGATATACCTTGCCTTCAGTTTGAATAGAAGGCGCGATAATCATTCGAACTAATTGCATCTCACGTATATTATGAGCACCAAGATTTCCCATACTGGTAGCCAACGCTCCCATAAGATTCTGCGTTCCGTCATCTGTTTGAGCAGGGCCAAACAAGACTTCCTCAAGCGTTCCCGTGGTACCGACTTGTATTCTTGTTCCGCGGGGAAGAGAAGGATGTGGCATCGCCATACCCCAATGATACCCCTTACCCGGAGCTTCTTTACATCTCGCAAACGCATTTCCCAACATAACCGCGTCAGCTCCTGATGCGAAAGCTTTACAAATATCCCCGCCTGTAGCCATACCGCCGTCTGTAATTACAGGAACATATCTGCCTGTTTTTTTATAATAAAAATCTCTTGCCGCGGCAGTATCGCATGTAGCTGTAATTTGCGGAACACCTATACCTAAAACTCCCCGTGACGTACACGCTGTTCCGGGACCGATACCAACAAAAATTCCTTGGCAACCTGTATCCATAACAGCAAGCGCGACATTATAATCAACACTATTTCCATATAACACCGGTATTTGCATGTCCTTACAAAATTTATATAAATCCAACGGCTTATATTCGCTAGACTCATGTCTAACACTTATAACAGTAGACTGCACAATAAAAATATCACACCCTGCCTCACGCGCGATAGGGCCAAAAGTAGAAGCAACCTGCGGATTACAACTAACTACCACAGGCACTTTAGCCGCTTTTATCTGACTTACCCGCTTACTTATAAGTTCTGTCTTGATAGGTTTAGAATAAACTTCCTGAATAATCTTTGTGGCATCCTTCGCTTCGCAGGATATAATCCGTTTAACAGCCTCTTCCGGATTTTCATACCGTGTTGAAATCCCTTCCAAATGTAAAACCGCCACTCCGCCAAGCTTTCCCATTGCTATAGCAAAATTAACATCAACGACTCCATCCATAGAAGAAGCCATTATAGGAATATTAAATTTAACTCCGCCGATTTCACAAGAAGTATCAACATCATTAGGATTTATAGTCAGTTCACCCGGAACAAGCGCTATTTCATCAAACCCATAACTACGTCTAGCCTTTCTTCCCATCCCTATCCACATTCCCATAATCCCCTCCTAACTTATTACAAAACAATATGTTATATCAATGTCTACCAATCATTATTTCCCTAAAAAAACATATAACGGATAAATTAACACGTAGCAAAGGACATGTCAAGGATATAAACCTAAAAATACAAGAATTAATACTCACTAAACGAATAAAAAAAATTCTGTATAATTTAGAAAACACAATCCTGATAATTCCAGAAAGAGGGATCCAAAAGGGTTTTATAATATTTTTAACTAGTTATAATATCTATAAATTTTTGCTTAGAAGAGCATGCCCGCTCTAATAATTAACTTTGCAATTACAATTCGCTTAGTGATTACGTCCATTATTAAACCCGAATTTTACAATAGACTTCGAGAAAAATTTAGGGCCTCAGTGTGACAAAATCTTTCACTTTTTCATAAGTTCCGCGTACAATTCTACCGCGGGCATAAAAAACGGGTCTTTTTTAACTGCTTTTCCCAGATATTCTTTAGCATATTTTTTATAATCCGAGTCATAAAAAATACGACCCAAATTATAATAAGGCATAGCCTTTTCAGGATAATATTTTATAGCGGACATATATTCTCTAGCCGCGTCTCTATTACGCGACGCTCTAGAATAAGCGGTTCCTAAATTTAAAATAACATCATATTTATACGGACTTATTTTTTTAGCTTTTTCCAAAATAGCTATGGTTGTCTCATTATCATTTTTTTCAGCGTGAATTCTTGCCAGCCATAAAAGTGCTTCTATATTTTTAGAATTAATTGTTAAAGCTTTTTTAAAATATTCTTCTGCTTTTTTTTCATCATTTTTTTTAAAAGCGCAAAACGCGAGTCCGATATAACCGTCATCGTATAAAGGATTAAGCTCAATAGCTTTTTCGCAGTCTAATTCCGCGGATTCCACATTGCCAGATGCTAATTCTAGACGCGCTTTTATATACCACGCTCGCGCTTCATTAGGATTTTTATTAGTATATTTTTCTCCCAAAGCTAAAGCATCTTCGTTTTTACCGCTAGCGGCAAGCCCAACGGCGGAATAATACATCGCGACATTATCTGACGGCGATATGCTCTGGACATGTTTATTCAACGTTTCTTCACTACGCCAATAAATAGTATTCCAATGAGTAAAAAAAGAATAAAAAATAATCCCCGCGGAAAATATAATTATTCCAGCGTATTTTCCAATGACATTAAAATTTAAAACCGCGTAAATACGGCTTAAAAATAACGCCGCGATTAAAATAACTCCATAATTTGCCAAATACATCCAATGTTCGCCGTAAACATTAAAATATTTCACGACAAACGCCATTGGGAAAAGTGCTGTCAAAAAAAACACAAACGCGAACATTATAAGCCTGCGGTTATTTTTTAAATAAAAAAATAATAATCCGCATACCGCGAAAAAAACAGCCGGCATAAACACGCGTGTGTTTTCTTCTATTACTCTTCTAATAAGAAATTTTTCATGAATGTTTAATACGAATGATCTAAAAAATTCAGAGAGAATGCCTATATAATCCCTAAAAAAAACAAAATAATTCTGGCCGTTTAAAATGGTATTATATCTGGAAGAAAAAAAATATCTATGGCTGATAAAATATAAAAACATAATTCCCATGCCGCACGAATGAAATCTCCAATTTATTTTTTCTTCGCGATAATATAAAACTATATCCATAAAAAAAATAAGAATCGGTGTAACGATACCGGCTTCTTTACTAAAAATAGAAAAAATAATAAATAAAACTGGAACCCAAAACGCGCATTTTTTTTCTTTATAAAAAACAAAACTCAAACAAGCGGCTAATGTAAACATAAAAAGAAGAATATCCGCGCGTGAAGAAATATACGACACGACCCCAGAGTTAAGAGGATGCGACACGAAAATTGTACCAGCTATTGCCGCGGCTATTTTATTTTTTGAAATTTTTAAAGAAAAATAATAAACAAGCAGAGCATTTATAAAATGAAACAGAATATTTGTCAGATGATATCCCGCGGGAGAAATAGCCCACAATCTATAATCCAACGCGTAGCTTAAAATTTGAATAGGCCTGTAGTAAATAGTATTAGAAAAATTAGAACAGGCTATATCCTGCCGGAAGATTTCAAATGACCATAACGGCGCCCGCAATAAAGGATTTTCAAAAACCAAAAATTTATCATCCCATACAAAATCAGCAAAAATAATGGACCGGTACGAAAGAACAATAATCACAAACAAACAAAAAGAAATAATGAAAAAATTTTTACTGTAACTCATTTTTATTCCCTTGTTATTTTAAATAAAAAATTTTGAAGAGTATTATAACGATTTAATACTGCCGAATAATAGCAGAAAATAATGTTACGGCATAAATGAGTGGAACCGCTATATTTTCTATTATTTTCTTTCCCCGCGCAATCTGTTATAATCTAGAAATATTTATTTATAAAATTATTTGGAGGAAATTTTAAAATGAAAAGTAAACGATATTTTAATATAACCGGGTTCTGCCGTCCTGAAAAACATTACATGTTGGATCCATTAAGAAATCAGAGTGTAATATTTGATTTTATTGAAAAAGAAGAGTATTTCGCCATCCACGCGCCGAGGCAGACTGGAAAAACAACACTTTTACATGAATTAGCGCATAGATTAAATAAAGAAGGAAATTATATTTCAGTAGTGTTTTT
>JYNY01000278.1 GCA_000954095.1 Candidatus Omnitrophus magneticus
CAGTGATAACTGAAGGGAATATTTCTGATATAAGAATAGCTAAGGATAAATTAAATATTAAACCGGACAGCATATATTGTTTTGACCGTGCGTATACAGACCTTGAACTATGGAGTAATATTGACTTTTCTAAGAGTTATTTTGTGACTAAATTAAAAAACAATCTAAAATATACAGTTCTCGGACAGCATCTAGAGGCAATGAAAGACGGGATATTGTCTGATGAAAAAATAAAACTAGAAAATAAAAAATATGAAAAGAATTTAAGAATGATAAGATTTTTAGATGAAAAAAGTGACGAAGTAGTTAGTATTGTTACCAACAATTTTAAACTGTCAGCTAAAACGATCGTACAAATATATAAAACAAGATGGCAAATAGAAATATTTTTTAGATGGATAAAACAGAATTTACAAATAAAAACATTTTTGGGAACAAGTAAAAATGCGGTGATGAGTCAAGTCTGGATAGCGATGATATATTATTTACTTTTGACATATATAAAATACCAATCTAAATATGAAAAATCGTTATTTTATTTGCATAGGATAATAAAAGAAGCATTATTATCAAGGTTGACATTGATAGATCTGTTAAGCGCAACACCAGCCAGAATTTCTGATTTTAAAATTAAGGAATTTCAACTAGTTTTTTGGTGAAATAGTTTTATCGGACAGGATTGAGGTAAGATAGAAAAGAAGTATAATAATAAGAAAAAACAAAGGCAGGTATGCAATGGCTAATACTAAAAAAAATTTCAGTAAAGAATACTATAATGCTTCCCTTGTCCAGACCAAAATTAAACAAATTTAAGGTGAAAAAAAATTTTTAAGATTTCCACCTTATCTATTTTTTTCTTGTAAGATATACCTCCTTTTTCTGGTCTGTTTATTTTTGTAAACATAAATATAGTAGTAGTAAGTGTGGAGACTGTGTATAACTGTGTAACAGTTATACAAGTGATGGATGACAAGTTGTGGGTAACCGCTTTGGGGTTATCCACAATCTTGTCTCCAGAACGCCAGTATCCACACGTTCTTGGTTAATAATCTCAAAACCAGCCATCCGAGTAAACAGTATAAAATTTTTACGGTAAACTCAAAGAGTTTCCTTGTGATGGCTGGCAAAATTTTATCCCGTAATACACCTCCCATGGCGTTTGATAATATAGAGACTGATGAAGCCTTTCGGTATTGTACCCATTAAAATATATCCTTAGGCCATCATGCGCGTCTCTCATTGTTGGATATTCATGAACATAAATATTACTGTATTTAACCGTACGCCAGAGACGCTCAATAAAAATGTTGTCAAAGACCCTGCCACGTCCATCCATGCTTATTCGAATATTTGCGTCCAATAGCTTTTGGATAAACTCCATCGACGTGAACTGTGTACCCTGATCATTGTTAAATATCTCTGGCTTGCCATATTTTTTTAAAACTTCATCAAGGCATTCCACACAAAAAGACGCATCCAGTGTGTTACTAAGCCGCCAAGAAAGAACATAACGGCTGAACCAGTCCATAATAGCCACTAGATAACAATACCCTCTGGCGAGCTGAATATACGTGATGTCAGTGGCCCAGACTTGATTAACTCGGACAATCTCAACACCTCTCAGCAGATACGGGTAAATACGGTGTTCCGGATGTTTCTGGCTTATCCGTGGCTTTGGATAGATCGCCACTAGGTTCATCGACCTCATAAGCCGACGAATCAATTTTTTCCCAGCGGTATGCCCCAAACGCCGTAAATACTTCATCATTTTAATAACGCCGCATGGATCTTTCATGAACTGTTCGTCGATTGCTCTGCGAAGCTGGTGTTCATCCAAAAGTTCTTTTTCCTGTCGCTGATAATATAAGTTCGACCGATTGAACCCCAGTAATTCGCATTGCTGGCGAACGCTCAATTCCGTATTATTTTTGTCAATGAACAATATTTTTTGCTCGCGACTTATAGTCCAAGCTTTTTTTTTAGCCAATCAATCTCAACCTGCTGACGGCCAATTTGTTTGTACAAATTGTCTAGCTGTTGCTTGGCATCTGGCTCTTGTTCGTTCTTGCGCGCAAGAAATAGCAAATATTAATAGCGGAGGGAGTATTACAAATAATATATCATCGCTATCCAGACTTGACTCATCACCGCATTTGGGAGTGTATAATCTTTTGTGTAAATAGATAATGTAGTAAGGGAGGTGGTATGGGGCTTGCCCCATACCGGGCGGACTGGTAAAATGTCTGCTATGTTTTATTAACTTTTACACAGGAGGTTTTTTATGCAGATTTCTTTTAATATTGATGAAGAATTAAAAAAATGTAAAACCATTGAGGAACTTACAGGAAAAAACGGACTTTTTAAAAGAATGCTTAAAGAAATAACAGAACAAATTCTTGACGCTGACCTCAAAGTCAATGAAAAATCCATAGTCAAGGCGCAAGAAAATTCCATAGTGTAAATACAAAAAAAACTAGTTAGAATCACCTCCCTTTTTTAAGGATTTAGCTCTATAGCTGTGACCTGATATGTTGATAATAGTAGAGTAATGAACAATCCTGTCAAGAATAGCAGAAGCCAAATTATGGTCATCGAAAATATCAGTCCATTGTTCAAAAGTTTTATTTGTAGTAATAATTAAAGATCCTTTTTCATATCTACGAGAGATTATTTCAAAAAAATCATTAGCGCTATAGCTTGGTATTTTTTTAAAACCCAGTTCATCTAGGACTAATAAGTCAGCAGATAAATAATATTCTAATTTTTTAAAATAAGTATTATCCGCCTTAGAAGCATTTAAGGTATATAACAATTCAGAACAAGAAGAAAACAAAACTTTAAATCCTTTCATTAAGGCTTTAATAGAGATAGCAATCGCGAGATGCGTTTTGCCTGTTCCCGGTTTGCCGATAAAAACGATATTTCTTTTTTCACTAATAAATGAACAAGTAGAACAATCATTGATTAAACGTTTATCAATTGAGGGTTGGAAAGCAAAATCAAAATCTTCAATAGTTTTATAAGAAGACAGTTTACTTTGAGAGAATCTCTTTTTATAACTATTATCTTTACGAGTATTATATTCATCCTCAACTAATAGTTCTAAGAACTCTAAATAACCCATACTTTTTTGTTTTGCTAAAGACAAGCGTTCTTCGAGAGAATTGCAGATTCCAGATAATTTAAAATCTTTTAATCTATTTTTAAGCGAATTCATATTCAAGCGCCTCCTCTTTTGCAAATTCGACAGGTAAAGAATAAGAGCCATTAGAGCAAATCTTTTTAATAATTTTGTAACTGTAAACTTGATAAGCAAGAGCTCTTTTACAAGCAGAATCAACGACACCGCCGGGATATGTATTTAATAAAGATATTATTCCTTGTACTTTCCTTGACCAAAGATTAGGCGAGTCTTTTAAAATAGCAAAAAACATTTGTTCAGCAAAAGGTCCGATATTGTGCATTTTAGCTTGATATTTTTCTTGATATTCTGTTTCGGAATAAAGTTTATATTTTGGATAATGACTGTTGCTTGTAGAGAAAAGACCTTTACCAGATATAGTTGGATGAGTAGCAATTAATTTATTTTCATAATAGATTTTGACAAAAGATTTAGTTTTTTCGATCTCAAGTATTTTACCTACATATTCAAAAGGAGCAGAATAATAATTGTAATCAATAAATACATGGCAATCATGGTAAAGTTTTCTTGTGCCGACTTTAGCGATTTCAAAATTATTTAGAGGAAGCGGCAATAATAAATGTTTTTCTTCGGCATGAAAAACTTCTTTAGGGATTTTCCGAGTAGTGCCGTGAACTCTGCGATTGCAAGTGTTTTCGAGCCAATATAAAATCTGACGGTCTAAATCATCACCATCTTTAAATTGCCGGCCTAATACAAAATTGTTTTTAAAATATTTTATCCCTGATTCTACCTTACCTTTATCGTTGGGGCGATAAATTCTGCACGGAATGGATGTAAATCCATAATGCGCAGAAAAATCTTTATAAAGCTGTTGAAAGATGGGTTCATAAAAATTAGCTTCTAATATTGCTGCCTTTAAATTATCAATTCGAACAGTTTTAGGTATGCCACTAAAATATTTAAAAGCATTTTTATGACAATTTATAAAAGTTTCAACTGTTTGATCGTAAGTTTTTTCATAATAATCTAATCTAGAATAACTCAGTTTCATGTTAAATACCCAAGTTTTACGACGTTTCCCGTTGATATCAGTAGTGAGGCCAATATACCCAAAATCAACTTGAGCTTCTTCTGCTGGTTCTGTATGAATGCGAACAAATATATTTTCTTTCCTTTTAATACCTGCTAAAAAGCGTTTAATAGCTGAATAAGATATTTTTACTTCAATTTCACGCAGTTTTTGATAAATCAAAATCCCGCTTAATCCTTGTTCCATCCACTCAATAATTTGTTCTCGATAGGTATCGAGTTTTTGAGGATGAGGTTTTTTGATTGGAAAACTTTGATTAGATTTAATACGTTTAATTATCTTATCAACAGTTTTCCAATCATGTTTAACATCACGCGCTATTTGAGATTTGTTAAGACCTTTTTCAAGTAAAGATTTAATAGTAATATACATGGCAACTCCTAACATATTAACCACCCCCGTATATAGTTTAACTATAAATAGGGATGGAAGGTTAAAAAAATAAAAATTTTAGAAGGGGGATCCCCCTTCTACCTTCAAATAAACATCATAATAAAGCAAATACTTTTATTGGTTTATCGCTATGGAATTTTCTTGCGCCTTGGGTATGGAATTTATTTTAGCCTTGAGGACCCTCTTTGTTTCAGAGAAGTTGTATTGTTGAGAGCTCCTGAATTATCAACTTTATGCGACACGATAAAAAACACGCCACTCAACACCGAAATTACAAACTACGAAAAATTTCATGGCCGTCTTACAGAATATTTACAAGAATACTTGTTACACGGAGGATACTTACCCGCTATCTCTGAATACCTTATAAAAAAAACTATTTCAAAAGCAATCTTCGATATTTATATTCAGTGGATTATCGGAGACATTTTAAAACATAATAAAAACGAAAACTATTTATATGAAATATTTAAAGGAATAAACACTACTTACGGTTCACAGATTTCTTGGAATAATATATCAAAACATCTATCAATAGAACACCAATCCTGTCCGATAAAACTATTTCACCAAAAAACTAGTTGAAATTCCTTAATTTTAAAATCAGAAATTCTGGCTGGTGTTGCGCTTAACAGATCTATCAATGTCAACCTTGATAATAATGCTTCTTTTATTATCCTATGCAAATAAAATAACGATTTTTCATATTTAGATTGGTATTTTATATATGTCAAAAGTAAATAATATATCATCGCTATCCAGACTTGACTCATCACCGCATTTTTACTTGTTCCCAAAAATGTTTTTATTTGTAAATTCTGTTTTATCCATCTAAAAAATATTTCTATTTGCCATCTTGTTTTATATATTTGTACGATCGTTTTAGCTGACAGTTTAAAATTGTTGGTAACAATACTAACTACTTCGTCACTTTTTTCATCTAAAAATCTTATCATTCTTAAATTCTTTTCATATTTTTTATTTTCTAGTTTTATTTTTTCATCAGACAATATCCCGTCTTTCATTGCCTCTAGATGCTGTCCGAGAACTGTATATTTTAGATTGTTTTTTAATTTAGTCACAAAATAACTCTTAGAAAAGTCAATATTACTCCATAGTTCAAGGTCTGTATACGCACGGTCAAAACAATATATGCTGTCCGGTTTAATATTTAATTTATCCTTAGCTATTCTTATATCAGAAATATTCCCTTCAGTTATCACTGCAAAATCGGGAATATCTCCTGAATGATCAAATAAGCAGTGTATTTTTACAGCGCCTTTTTTAGTTCTGAATTTCGCCCATGAAAATGTAGCCAGACATACATCAATTGTGGAAGCGTCAATCGTATATAGCGGATTCTTAAAACGAAATTTATGTTTCGGAGTTAAATCTTTGCATTGGGAAAGTATCTTGTAAAATAATGATTCATAAATTTGATAACTTCTTATTTTATTCGCATCTGCTAACGTAGAACGTTTAACAGGCGATAATCCTAAATGGTATAACTTAGAATTATTTATTTCTAGTCCATTTACAATTTCTCTCAAAGATTTTTTCCCGGAGGCTTGCGCGTATAGTAAAGATCCAAGCTGGTTCCAGAATTTAAGAGTCTTAACATAACGGTCGCCATTAAAAGAATTTACAAAACGTTCAAAATGATATCGCGGAATTAATGCTAAAAGTTGATTAAAAACCGTGCTATAATTAGCCATATAGGGAATCCTCCTTGTTTTATGGGCGTTTTAGCGTGTTTCCATTTTACCCATTTTAACATTTTTGGAGTGATTCCCTTTATTTTTTTAGACGTTTACCGGACAGGATTG
>JYNY01000279.1 GCA_000954095.1 Candidatus Omnitrophus magneticus
GTAGTAGCCGCTTCTGGTAAACGTTTTACACCAAATAATTTTGCTAAAACATTTTTACTGCCTAAATACAACATATGAGAAAAACGATTGCCTCCAGAAAATAAAATTAATATATTTCCAATTATTTTTGAATATATCCCTAGACTATTAGGTGACTTCTCTCTTATCGGCAATATCCTTTCTATTTGTTCCCGAAATTTTATTTTGTCAAAAAATTTAGATAATAAACTATATCCACCGTAAGCAGTTATTTCTTTGCCTGTAAAACAAATTTTAACTTTGTTAACTTCAGAAATTATGTTATTATTTTCTTTCACCATTTGGTCCTCCTTGCGTTTTATAAGGTTTTGATATAACACCCTTATTTTATTACGTTTAGGAGGACTTTTCTATTTATATCCTTCTCCAAATGCAGTTTTCCGGTT
>JYNY01000280.1 GCA_000954095.1 Candidatus Omnitrophus magneticus
ATTGATGAGATTGGCGTTGATGTGGCGCGGTTTATTTTTTTAATGAGAAGGCTGGCCAGCCATCTTGATTTCGATATTTAGGTTGCAAAAAAAGCTGTCCCACCGTGACTATCGGCAATAAACTATTTGATATAACAAAAGAAGACGGTTTTATAAAACTTATTGAAAAGCCGTCAGAGGTAACATTTGATTCCTTTGATTATGTATTCCTAGAAGACGGCATTTATTCAACAAGATATGACGGATCGAATTATTACATGGATTATACCGCGGGTATAGACCGCGCGCCTGTTATAAATAACGCGAATAACACAGTAACGCTTTCCAACACGAATACGTATTTTCTGAATAGGGACTCTTTTACCGGTAATATTATTTTATCGCCGTATACAGCGATGAGTTCTCAACTTGATGAACAAATTTTAGAAGTAACTTACGGAGATAATTATAAAGCGCTTTATAGCGCTGTATACTCCACTAACGGTAAAGTCGAATCATTCCAGCCTATAATGACAACTGAATCAACTACCGCGTCAATACCATCTCTTGTTGTTAATATGGCGGATGAAACAGCTGTTTTATCTATAGGCGCTTCTCAAACAACTTATAATATCAAATATGAAGACGCGACAGGCATGGTATTTTTATCGCCGATAATAGATATGAGCGAATTTTTGTATGATCAGCAAATATCATTACCGGTTTCTGAATTTACAACCAATGTTTATAATGTCCTTAAAACACCTGACCCCGCGGGCCAATACACAACAGTGGGATATGTTTTAATTAAAGGTAATGATGTATATATAGGAAGTGAAACCGAAGTCAATATTGACGGCGTTCTTTATGATATTTTTGTGGATGAGACAACCCAAAATATACGGCTTTCAGTAAGGCCTGTACCTGTAATTGCCGCTACGGGAAGTGTAAGTTCATCTTACACGACAATAGCCGCGCCGGTAATAGTTTCGCATAATAAAATTACTTTAGAAAATATTATTTACCGCGCGAATCCTGTTATTTTTGGCGCTATTACCGCGGAATATACTACAAACCTTTTAGTAACTACATCTTATGTATCCGGTATGCCGCGCGCTAAAATAGACGCGTTTGGAAATGTTTATGAATATATGGATGAAGATTACGCGGGGGCCGGACATGGAAGGCTTTTACTCGCGTATTATAAAGATAAAGGCGCGTATGTGAAATACGATTGGCAGGCGGATACTGTTACGGTTACAACTTACGCGGGCAGTTATTCAACAAATGGCAGTATTAGTCTCGCGGACGTTATCGAAAATGAGAGAAGGTTTTTAGCCGTTTACAGCACATTAGGAGAAATGGGAAATCTTGATACCGCGTCTAACGGATGGAAGCTAAGTAGTACCGCGGAATATAGTACTAACGGCGTTACAATTACCGCGCGAAAAATATATGATGAGACAGGAAGGATTACAACGGCACAAGATTTAATCGGAGACACGACAAAAATTTACGCGTATTATGGCGCGCCTAATGATACTCGCGTGGAAACTATCGAAGAAAAAATACTTTCTTCGGGTAATTTTATTTCAAAAGAATCTTATGACACGGATGGAAGCATAACATTAAAAGTTACCGGTTCTTACACATCCGCGTATTATACAGCAGTTGAAAGCGGCCTGTTTAAAGTTACTCCAAAACGTATTATCTATAGCGATGGTTCTATAAAAGAATATTTGGCGGAAGATTTTGAAAATACCGGATTAGGTAGATTAGTACTTGATTATAACGTGTCAGACGGTGTTTATAAATCATATGAATGGTCAAAAGATACCGTTAATGTGAAGACATACTCTGGACAATATCAGGTTTCCGGGTTATATACCACGATATTCGCGGGTATTGACGCGTCTAAATTAACAGGCGAAATAGAATACACTCATAACGGTAATGAAGTTAATACTGATGTATTATCCAACGGTTGGAAAATAGTTAAAGAGATAACATATCCTAGCGCCAATACAGTAACAACAAAGCTTTACGACGACACGGAACGTCTCGTAAAAGAAGAAAATAAAGTAACAGGCATTCTTACTGTTTCAGGTGTTTATACGACCTATACGTATTATTCCAATTCACAAGTATCAGAAAAACGAGTTTATGATATCGCGACAACATTCCTTACTAAATTGTTTAAATATGATATTAGCGGCAATCTTACTAATGATCCTGTGGCGGGCGCTATCGCTCAAGCGGAAAATTATCCTTTAACAACAACTATTATGCGTAGACGTTTAACAACAGGTGAACTATATGAATACTATCAGGAAAATTATAACGGCCAAGGCATTGGAAGAATTAAATTATATTACAATCCTAGCGAAGGTGTTTATAGAACATATATATGGACAGGAAGTCTAGTGGTTATTGATGAGTACGCGGGTGTTTATTCAGTAGATCAAAACAGCGCGCCGGGAGCGGATGTTAATGATAGTGAACGGGTAGCTAGATACACGTATTATCATAACGGTGAACGGATGAATCTGGATACGCGTACCAATAATTGGGTTAATGCTAGAAAAGAAGAGTTTGTGACGGGAACTGAAGATATTAAAAACGTTTGATGTGTATAAGAGAAAGTTCTAACTCTGAACAAATCTCATCTACGGCATCTGCGAAAATTGTATTGATCACTATATTCGCGCCTGAACAACTTTGGCTAGAAC
>JYNY01000289.1 GCA_000954095.1 Candidatus Omnitrophus magneticus
TTTTTGAGTTTCTTAACCCCTTATCCTGACCTCTTTAAAGAGGTTAATCAACAACGGCGTCTTCCAGCAATGATCTGAGTCCAGATAATATATCTCCGAGCGTCATAGCGGCTCACCTCCATCATATTTTTTATGGGGCCATATTCTCGAAATATGACCCCTTTGAAGCGTAAATCTTAGTTAAGATCGAGACATTCAGCGTAAACGTACACCACCGCGCCGTCCAGTGCGGCTCCTAAAGAGAGATCGATAGTGTCAGCGGCGGTATATATTTTTCCATCTGCCCCGTAGGAATCGGTCGATACGGTTTGAGTAATAGTGCCTGCGGCGGCGTTTAGATTGACAGAGGTATCCCATCCATTGGTTGTGGAATCGTCTCCGACAGTGGCGGTGGCAGAGCCTCCTTCAGGGGTTACAATCCTCACATAGACGCCCCTTACCTTGGTGTTCGTCTTGATGCTGAGGGCCTGAATAACATCAGCGTTTGCGGCGTTATTGAGGCTGAAGTCCAGCTTGTTGGAAACCCTGTAATGTTTGTCCGTGCCTCCAAAGGGTATGGCAGCCTGGCCGTTTGTCATATCTAGTGTTGCCATTGATAAAATCCTCCATGTTGTTGATTAACCTCTTTAAAGAGGTCAGGATAAGGGGTTAAGAAACTCAAAAAGAGTCCTTAACCGCCTTATTGCTCAGTTACTATCTGTAGGCGTAAAACAGACCGAGGGACTCTGGTTTCGCCACCTTGTAGCCATAAACGATGAGGCCGCGAACGAGGTCGCCAAAGGTACTCTCAGCGCGGAGGGTCTCAACATTGGTTATCTGAGAGGCGAATGTAAGGGCCGACTTATGACCAAAGAGGATGTTGTAAGCGGTCTCAGAGCCATCGGTAACGGAAGAGAGATTGTTGCTTGCGTATATGGCGAACCTGTCAACGACTCCAATGCGACCATTTCTCAGTATAGAGACGCTGTCGTTAGTGATGGAGGCGTCTTTCAACTCTGACTTTTTGATCATACCAGCCATCCATGCGGGTATAACCATCCAGCGATTGGACTCAGGGATGTTTTGTTCGTCAAGAACGGTGCTGCAATCCACAATGTAATCGAGGACATTGGTTTTTGTCACTTGAACAGGGGAGCTGTTGGCGCCTAAATTCAGATTACTGGAGATTACGCCGGCAGTAGCGCCTTTGTTAGAAGCATGAGCGCTTTTGTAAACGTCGCCCAGCACCTGAGCGTCAATAACAACCTTGATCTGCTCGCTGGCGTCCTCACTCCATAGGCTAACAAGATCAACATCAGCCTGCCACCTGTCCACATCGTCGCAGTTAAAGGCAAACTGCTCGCCAAAATA
>JYNY01000282.1 GCA_000954095.1 Candidatus Omnitrophus magneticus
AAGGATATCTTATTTTATTTGAAATAAAACCTTCCGGTATTATTCCATGGGAAACCCGCGTTAAATGGGAAAATGTTTCTCATCAAAATAAAAAAATTACTGTTGTGGAAATGTGAGATGTTTTCTAATCACTAGGAGGAGAGTAGTAACCCTTTCTATATAATTTAAAAAATTTTGGCTTGCCGGAATGGTAGGAACAAATGCAGTTTTTCTGGTAAATACAAAAAAAGAGGATGGGCATAATACCCATCCTCTTTTTTTCCAAACCACTTGCATTCAAAAACTCTACAATTACGCCGCGATGATGATTGATTCGTAATTTTTCATTTTTTCTACAATGTCTTTATAATTTATTTTTCCTATTGGTTTAAATATAAATGCCCGTAAGATCCCCTCTATTTGTTTTACAACACCTAGATTTTTAGGCACTTCGCAATTATTCGCGGACATTTCTATTACTACTCTAAATAATTCTGACACAATTCCTTCCCCTTCCATCTGGACATATAACGGCGCTTGTTTTTCATCATTGAGCAAGTCTTTATCTTCGTCTGTAAGCTCTATATGATTTGTGTCTCCTATAGCGATTTTAGTTACGTCTATATTAGCGCCAAACGTGTCCTGCATTATTTTTATTGTATCAGAAAGAGAAATACTCCCAGACTGATTCACCAAATTAACATTCGCTTTCCAGAGATACGCCCCAAGCCCTGAATATTCAAGCGCTTTATCAAGTTTATCCACAGTTATATTGCTGTCAAAAATATTTACTTGAATAAACTTTGACGCTTGTTCCGCGTTTAATCCCATGTCTCTTATAGAATTCGCGATAAACCTTAAATCAGCGAGACTCTCTGCTGTAAGGCTTATGAATAACGCTTTTTCATCGCGTGATGCCTTTTGAATCAGTCCGCGCGCTGGTTCTGTCATAGAAGACACATTCGGCACAACCTCCGCGTGAATCTTATTGATTTCCATATCATAAACACTTTTATATAAAAGCCCTAAAGATTCCAATGGAAGTGTTCTAGCGTAAACACCCGAAACACCCTTTAATTCTTCAGTTGAGAGACGCGCGATTTTTTCAGGTGTTAACTCTCCGCCTAATTTTAAGCGCAACATATCTTCAGTTAATCGCGCGGTAAAATCTTTAATCAGCGCCTCAAGTTTAGCAACATCAATCGCGCCGGTAGTTTTGTCTACCATTTTGTCAAGCGCTGACTCATCCAATAGCGCGCAGACTGTATTTTCTTGGTCTTGCGTTTTTTCATTGAGTTCGATCAGCATTGCTTCATAGTCTTTAGCTAAAAGTGGTATAAACTCTTTAATGCGGAGCTTCTTGGCAAGTTCTTCAATATTGTCGGAACTTTGAAGTTTCGTGTAATATTCCCCCGTAATGCCGATGAAAATATTGAAATTAAATTTAGATTCTTTTTCGCCATACAAAGAAATACTACCGCGTTCATTGTCTCGATTATTAAACCATCCTACTAATGCAAGTGTTATAAGTCCTATATATAAATATAAAGGAACTCCACAAACTGCCCCTACTATAACGCTACATATTGTAAATAGTCCCCCAAAGATACTTATGTCTTTTTTTAGTATGCCATCTGACGTTAACCCTCGAACGGCGAACCCTATTAGGAAGACCAATTCCATTATTCCCATAAAATTATGTGCGAATAATTCTTTTTTTGAAATACCATAGTTTATCGTGGCATTCGTTAATCCTTCAGTGGTGTTGGCTGCATTGACTAATCCCGGTAAGAATATTGTTCCTGCTATAATAGATGTTGCAAGTAAAATGATCCAACCATAACCATTTCTTTTTTTATTCTTTTCTTTTGACCATGCATCGCTTGGATTCCGCGACGCATCATTCTCTCGGCCACCTCTATTATCTCTTTCCCTAATATTGTCTCTTCGTTCTTGAGAATCTCTATGTTCATTCCAATCACGACTTGGATTTCGCGTGTCATCGTCTCTGCTACCATAACCAGCCATTAAGAAAAACCCTAATCCGGACAAACCACCTATTAAATTACCGTGGGTATTAACACCTGCTATTGCTAATTCCGCGGCGCTAACTAACCCCGGGAATAATATTGTTCCTGCTATAATAGATGTTGCAAGTAAAATGATCCAACCATAACCATTTCTTTTTTTATTCTTTTCTTTTGACCATGCATCGCTTGGATTCCGCGACGCATCATTCTCTCGGCCACCTCTATTATACCATCCTACTAATGCAAGTGTTATAAGTCCTATATATAAATATAAAGGAACTCCACAAACTGCCCCTACTATAACGCTACATATTGTAAATAGTCCCCCAAAGATACTTATGTCTTTTTTTAGTATGCCATCTGACGTTAACCCTCGAACGGCGAACCCTATTAGGAAGACCAATTCCATTATTCCCATAAAATTATGTGCGAATAATTCTTTTTTTGAAATACCATAGTTTATCGTGGCATTCGTTAATCCTTCAGTGGTGTTGGCTGCATTGACTAATCCCGGTAAGAATATTGTTCCTGCTATAATAGATGTTGCAAGTAAAATGATCCAACCATAACCATTTCTTTTTTTATTCTTTTCTTTTGACCATGCATCGCTTGGATTCCGCGACGCATCATTCTCTCGGCCACCTCTATTAAACCATCCTACTAATGCAAGTGTTATAAGTCCTATATATAAATATAAAGGAACTCCACAAACTGCCCCTACTATAACGCTACATATTGTAAATAGTCCCCCAAAGATACTTATGTCTTTTTTTAGTATGCCATCTGACGTTAACCCTCGAACGGCGAACCCTATTAGGAAGACCAATTCCATTATTCCCATAAAATTATGTGCGAATAATTCTTTTTTTGAAATACCATAGTTTATCGTGGCATTCGTTAATCCTTCAGTGGTGTTGGCTGCATTGACTAATCCCGGTAAGAATATTGTTCCTGCTATAATAGATGTTGCAAGTAAAATGATCCAACCATAACCATTTCTTTTTTTATTCTTTTCTTTTGACCATGCATCGCTTGGATTCCGCGACGCATCATTCTCTCGGCCACCTCTATTATCTCTTTCCCTAATATTGTCTCTTCGTTCTTGAGAATCTCTATGTTCATTCCAATCACGACTTGGATTTCGCGTGTCATCGTCTCTGCTACCATAACCAGCCATTAAGAAAAACCCTAATCCGGACAAACGTGCTATTAAATTACCGGGGGTATTAACATCAGTTATTGTGAATTCCGCTACGTTCGCAATGCCGTTTAACAACATAAAAATCGCGCCTGTTATTCCCGCTGTCGTGAGCATTACCCCAAGACGGCTGAAGCCGGATTCAGATGATTTTGATTTCGGAGACTCTTTCTTGTCTTTTTTTGTTTTTAAAAACTTCTTATAAAAAATAATGCCAATAAAAATGGCCAAAATACTAAACGATATAACAACTTTTTTAAAAATTCCTTCAGACGCATTAGGATTCATGGCAACAGCCTCTTCTCTAAGAACATCTTCATACAGTAATTCAAGGATTCTTGCGATTATCTGAGGATTCTTAGCAACAGCCGATCTTACAAAAGGATGTTTATCCTTAGCCAACATTGCCAAAGTTTCTTTAGGCGTATTAGGATTCTTAGCAACAGAAATTCTTACAAAATGATTTTCATCCATCGCCAATTTTGCCAAAGTTTCTTGATACGTCTTAAGATTCGCCAACATTGCCAAAGTTTCTTTAGGCGTATTAGGATTCTTAGCAACAGCCGATCTTACAAAAGGATGTTTATCCTTAGCCAACATTGCCAAAGTTTCTTTAGACGTATTAGGATTCATGGCAACAGCCTCTCTTATATCAGAATTTTTATCATTCGCCAATTTTGCCAAAGTTTCTTTAGGCGTATTAGGATTCTTGGCAGAAAACAGTCTTACCTCAGGATTTTTATCATACGCTAAACTTTCCAAAGGTATTTGAGCTTCGACTATTTTTACCGCGGGATTTATTTGAGTAGGAATTACCGGTGACATGATTGTTCCAAACATTCCCAATAACATCGCGCCAATCCCGAGTTTTTTCTTAAAATATTTTATCGCGATATATCCCACTCCAACCACTGCTCCAAGCGCGCCGAGTCCTAGAACTATATCTAATCCCGCTTTTATCGCAATAGCTCCTATACCCACAATACCCAATACTCCCGCTGTCGTGAGTATTACTCCAAGACGGCTGAAGCCGGATTCAGATGATTTTGATTTCGGAGACTCTTTCTTGTCTTTTTTTGTTTTTAAAAACTTCTTATAAAAAATAATGCCAATAAAAATGGCCAAAATACTAAACGATATAACAACTTTTTTAAAAATTCCTTCAGACGCATTAGGATTCATGGCAACAGCCGCTTCTCTAAGAACATCTTCATACAGTAATTCAAGGATTCTTGCGATTAGCTGAGGATTCTTAGCGACAGCCGATCTTACAAAAGGATGTTTATCCTTAGCCAACA
>JYNY01000283.1 GCA_000954095.1 Candidatus Omnitrophus magneticus
AAAGAAAGGTCAATGAGACAAAGAAGACTACGCAATTTATACGAACGGCTAAAAGAGCTAAAAGAGATGAAAAAAATAACACGAGATGAATTACTAATGAAATTAGGGACAGCGCGTAAAGAAGCGGGAAGAATATGGAATATTATAGATATAAGAATTCCAATGAAAAATGAAAAAATTTCGGGAGATACTTTTACTTTTAAAATAAATCGAGAAAAACTTCGGGAACAACAATTTAAAGAAGGCACATATCTTTTACGAACTAATTTACAAGATGGTGAACCTGAAGAACTTTGGCAACGGTATATTTTATTGACTGAAATAGAACAAGCCTTTAAAGAACTTAAGAGTGATCTTCATCTGAGGCCTGTGTATCATCAATTAGACAATAGAATAGAAGCACATATTTTTGTATCTTTCTTGGCGTATTGCCTTCAGATAACATTAAAACAACAGGCAAAACAGCATGCGCCGGGTATTACACCACGCGCAATCTTAGAAAAATTTAAAACTATGCAAATGATAGATGTACATTTGCCAACAACCGATGGAAGAGAACTTATTCTGCCCCGATATACATATCCTGAAAAAGATATAGCGCTACTTTTGTATAAACTTAAACTAAAACTTCCCAATCAGCCACCACCAAAAATTCAATATCAACCTAATAAATGTGGGGCCGACCTTTTGCCTAAAACCCAGTAAAATAGCCAACTTGTGTCTCGAATAGCGGAAGATGGGTTAGCCTTCTTTATCCATGGGGAATTTTAGTTTTTTGGATAAACTGTAGTATTTTTAATATTCCCATGATTTCTATTTAACCCCAAACTTTTTGATTGCAAACTAATATTTTTCGCGTTTGCAACTTAAACAGAATGGATTGAAGTAACTCTAAACAATTGATTTTATAAAAAAAATTTGATAGACTGCTGTAACTTTTTGTTTTGCATTTTTTGAGTTTATACAATTTTTGAAGGAGAGTTTTGATGGGATACACAATAACTGAAAAAATATTGAAAGATCATGCTAGCGGAGTAAAAAATATTGCTCCGGGAGATTTTATAATGGCAAAGGTTGATTTTTGTTTTGGGAACGATATTACCGCGCCGATTGCCATTAGCGAATTCAAAAAATTGGGTAAAAAAGGCGTTTTCAATAAAAACGCGGTAGGCCTTATTCCTGATCATTTTCTTCCCGCGAAAGATATTATGAGCGCCAATCAAGCGAAGATACTGAAAGATTTCGCGAAAGAATATTCCATAACAAATTATTTTGAACTTGGCCAAATGGGCGTGGAACACGCTCTTTTGCCTGAACGGGCGCTGGTCCTTCCGGGAGATGTTATTATCGGAGCGGATTCGCATACATGCACGCACGGCGCGTTAGGCGCGTTCGCGACAGGCGTGGGCAGTACTGATTTAGCCTATGTAATGGCATTTGGAGAATGTTGGTTTAGAGTCCCTGAAACTATAAAAATTATTTTTAAAGGAAAACTTAAAAAATGGGTCGGAGGAAAAGATTTAATTTTACATGTTTTAAAAGATTTGGGCGTATCAGGCGCGGCATATAAAACATTTGAATTTACAGGGTCGACAATATCGTCATTATCAATGGATGATAGATTTAGTATGTGCAATATGGCAATAGAAGGCGGAGCGAAAAACGGCATAATAGCGCCTGATAAAATTACGCAGGAGTACGTGAAAAAAGCAATAAAAAAATATAAGCCGTTTAGGAAACGTTTCAAACTTTACGAGAGCGATAAAGACGCGAAATACGCGGATGTCAGAGAATATAACGTATCAAAATTAGAGCCTTTGGTTGCGGCTCCGCATCTTCCTTCAAATGTTCAATCAATAGCTGATGCTAAGGGAATTAAGGTGGATCAGGTGGTTATCGGTTCATGCACTAACGGCAGATTGTCTGATTTAAAACAAGCCGCCGCTGTTTTACGCAATAGAAAAATAAATACTGACACAAGATTAATTGTGATTCCGGCAACGCCGGCTATTTACGCGGAGGCTGTAAAATTAGGTTACGCTGAAATATTCGTAAAGGCAGGAGGAGTTTTTTGTACCCCAACTTGCGGACCGTGTTTAGGCGGGCATATGGGAATACTCGCGGAAGGCGAAATCGCGATAGCTACTACAAATAGAAATTTTGTGGGCAGAATGGGGCATCCAAAAAGTTTTATATATTTGGCTAACCCCGCGATAGCCGCGGCAAGCGCTGTTAAAGGCAAAATCGCGCATCCGTCAGATTTATAAAATTGTTAAAATGAAAAATAACCGTAGGTTGTTGTTTTATTTTTTCGAGTAAACCCAAAAAATAATGAGGAGATTAAAATGCAATTTAAAGGTAAAGCTTTTAAATTTGGGAATGATGTTAACACGGACGAAATAATACCGGCGAGATATTTAAACACTTCAAGCCCTGAGGAACTCGCGAAGCATTGTATGGAAGACGCGGACGTGAATTTCGTTAAAGATGTTCGTAAGGGAGATATTATTGTGGCAGGAGAAAATTTTGGTTGCGGGTCGAGTAGAGAACACGCGCCTATTTCAATTAAAGCCGCCGGTGTTTCATGTGTTATCGCGAAAAGTTTCGCTAGAATTTTTTATAGAAACGCGATTAATATAGGCCTTCCTATTTTTCAAAATCAAGAAGCCGCCGGCGGTATTGAAAAAGGCGATACAGTTGAGGTGCATGTGGATAAGGGCGAGATTATTGTGCCTCAAAAAAATAAAAGTTTTAATGCTGAAAAATTTCCTGAATTTTTGAAAGAAATAGTGACGGCTGGCGGGTTAATGGAATATGCTAAGAAAAAAGCACGGAGGAAATAATGTATAAAATAGCGGTTATCCCGGGAGACGGAACAGGGCCTGAAGTTATTAGAGAAGGTTGTAAAGTATTATCCGCTGTATCCAATAAAATGGGATTTAAGCTGGAGTTCACGAAGTTTGATCTTAGCGGTGAACGGTATTTAAAAACAGGCGCGCTTCTTCTTGATGAAGAATTAGAAGAGCTCAAAAAATATGACGCGATATATTTTGGAGCAATAGGTCATCCTGATATAAAGCCCGGCATTCTCGAAAGAGGAGTTCTTCTTAAACTCAGATTCGAACTAGATCAATATATAAATTTGAGGCCGGTAAAACTTTACCCTAATGTGTACACGCCCATAAAAGATAAAGGCCCTAATGATATTGATTTTGTGGTAGTGCGCGAAAATACTGAAGGTTTATATACAGGCACAGGCGGGATAATGAAAAAAGGCACGCCCGATGAAGTTGCAATACAAACATCGATCAATACGCGAAAAGGCGTTGAACGTTGTATCAGATTTGCTTATGAATATACCCGTAAACGCGACAAGAAAAAACGTCTTACTCTTTGCGGAAAAACCAATGTATTGACTTATGCTTTTGATTTATGGGACAGAGTTTTTAATGAGATAGGAAAAAAATATTATCCCGAGATAGAAAGGGATTATGTGCATGTTGACGCGCTTACTTTGTATATGATAGAGAAGCCTGAATTTTATGATGTTATCGTGACTGATAATATGTTTGGAGATATTATTACGGATTTAGCGGCAATTATTCAGGGCGGATTAGGAATCGCTTCCGGCGGAAATTTAAATCCTGAAGGACTTTCCATGTTTGAACCAATTGGCGGAACAGCACCTAAACATACAGGCAAAAATGAAATAAACCCGCTCGCCGCGATAGGTTCAGGCGCTATGATGCTGGACTTTTTAGGAGAAGAGAAGGCCGCTAAGGCGATTGAAGCGGCAATAATAAAAGTAACTCCAAAAATGAAAAGCATGAGAGCCGCTGAAATGGGCTACACGACACAAGAAGTTGGAGATTTAGTAGTCAAAGAATTGTAAACGGTACAAAGCGGATAGGATGCCTAGGAAATTGGTATCTTTAATTTTGTCATTTTTGTTTTTTTCTGTTATCCCCGTGAAAGAGGCTGTGGCACAACTAGTATCGCATTTTAAAAGTGGAGTAAACCTAGTAAAAATAGCGTAAACTCGC
>JYNY01000284.1 GCA_000954095.1 Candidatus Omnitrophus magneticus
TGCTTTAATTCACAGAAAAACCGCTGAAACAGATATAACAGTTGATATAAATCTAGACGGAGAGGCTAACTATAAAATAGACACGTCAGCGCCTTTTCTAGACCACATGCTTAGCCTTTTTGCCAAACACAGTATGTTCGACTTAAAAATAAACGCTATCGGCGACACAGAAATAGACTACCACCACCTAATAGAAGATACAGGTATAGTCTTCGGTCTTGCGTTAAAAGAAGCGCTCGGCAATAAAGAAGGCATTGCGCGCTACGGAGCGTCAATCGTGCCGATGGATGAGGCTCTTGCTGAGGTAATACTTGATCTAAGCGGCAGACCATTCTTAGTTTACCGCGTAGAGAAAACAGAAGGGTTTTTTATAAAAGACCTGCCAGTTTCTCTGTTTGAGGACTTCTTTCAAGCTCTAACAAATCATTCAATGATGAGCCTTCACATAATCGTACGCTACGGCAGAGACCTTCACCATATATATGAGGCTATATTTAAGGCTTTTGCAAGAGCTTTATCTATTGCTGTTACGAAAAATGATAGAATTAAAGGCGTTCTCTCCACAAAGGGAACTCTCTAAAGCAACGGAGGTTTTTCTTATGTCCACAGATATTTCATCCTATTTAGTTAAAGTAGAACACATATTCTCGGAAATAGACAAAGAATACGAATATGCACAAAAACACTACGGAGACTTCTCCTGCGAAGGCTGTCAAGATAACTGCTGCACAACCGTGTTCTACCACCACACGCTTGCCGAATACTTTTATCTTGCCGAAGGGCTTGATCAGGTAGACGATAAAATAATGAACGTTATGGTAATGCGCTCAGAGATGTACTTTAACGAGGTTATCAAGAATCCCTTTAATGTAGAATCGCTTAGGATAATGTGCCCTCTTAACTTAAATGATAAATGCTGCGTTTATAAGAACCGTCCGTTAATTTGCAGAATCCATGGAGTTCCCTCTATACTCCACACGCCAAGAAGAGAAACTCAAAAATGGAACGGCTGCAAACGCTTCGAGGCACAGCATAAAGAACCGTACGATCACTCCATAGACAGAACTAAACTCTTCACTCAGCTAGCCACACTGGAAGGTCAATTAAGAAAAGACCTCGTCTTCCCTCAACGATACAAGAAAACTATAGCTGAAATGGTTCTAGATTACATAAAAGGCGAAATAACCGCTGTAAATAGAAATACCTCGGCAAAAGAGATAATTCGCAATAACTTCGGCTCCTACTAAGGATAAACAGTGAACAGCATAAACGTAAACAATAGAACCGTAAAAGATATAAAAACAGCCCTTTGGAATGAGATTAACCACGTGCGTTTAGATATGGAGTTATATCGCGTGAGATTAGTCCGTTAGTAGTTGTAATCTCTGGTATATCTTCTTATGTTTTACATTTTCCGCGCGTATTTTTTAATAATTTTTTTGTAAAAATTATTAAAAATATACAAGATAGTTTACAGGTTTACAAAAAAGTAACCGCATTAGTATTACTCGTTCCGGCGGCTATTGGGTTTATTGTAAGTGGTGTAAGTATTTCTGTAGCTCCTGTATTAGGAGTTTTTAGTTTTTTTGTAACAGGCGCTATTATGATATTTTGTGTGAATACATTTTATAGTATTAAAGCGCTAAGTATATTTAAAATTGTTAGAAATTTATATTTTATAATTTTTCCTATTTGGGTTTTTGTGACAGTTTTTCTTTATGGTCTAGGTTTTTTAAATGTGAAACATGACGCGAGATCAATACTTACAAAAATGTATTACGTTATTCAGAATAAAAATATAACATGGGAACAATTGAGAAATATTGAATTGAGAACCGTAGAGAGTATTTTGCCGCAAGAATTTAAAAATTTGACAAAATCTGAACAAGAAGCCGCGACAGCGAAATATAAACAAGGTGTTTTGAAGGCTATAAATGCCGCGATTCCTGTGAAATTAGATATACAGATGGTTCAAGTGAATTTGGGATATTACGATATTAAAGTTACTAATCCGTTGGAGTTTAACCGTTCAGGTGCGGATGTTCCAACATTAGCGCGTTTAAACAGCGCGCCTATTGGGGTTAATGGAAGTTTTTATTATAATCTATCGAGTAATAAAAAACGGCCGAATATCCCTTTGGGATTAGAAATAGTAAATGGAAAAATAACAAGGAATTTAGCTCATGCTACTAATAATAATTATTTTATTAGACAAGCGCTTTTGATAATACCAGAGAATGGTATGCCGTTTATAACGCGTGTTACAAAAGATACGAGGATTGTTACATGGGGGAAAGAGACGGAAAAAGAGGAAAATTATTTAGTAACAGGAAATAAAAGCGATATGCCTGTTAAAGTTATCGGCGCGGTTCAGGCAGGACCTTTTATTATAGAAGATGGAAAGAATGTTATAAAAAATATAAAACAAAAGGTTGGTCCAAGAAACGTAAACATAATAGCGATTGATGCTGATGGAAATATGTATATGATACTTGTAGGAGGATTTAAAGGGATTTTTGGAATGGGGTTTAAAGAATTAGCGTCGCAATTAATTGATTATGGAAAACAAAATAATATTAAATTTATGTATGCTATGGGGCTTGACGCTGGCTCTAACGCGACAGTTGTATTTAATGATAAGGAAATTTATTGTCCATTTTTAAAAACACGAGAAGTTGCTAATGCTATAGTTTTTATTCCCAAAAAAAAACCGCGTGTTGTAGGTAAATCATACACTATAGTCTCAAATGATGGCGCAGTCCTTTTTGCTCCATGGCTAAAGAAACAGCTTGGCGAAAAATGGTTCGCGGTTTATGCTTGTATCGGCGCGCCGATAATAGAATCGGTGTTTTGGATAGTGCCGTTTACACTGGGGTTTGACACGTTTTGGTCAAGCCTCACAGCAGGCGGAGTTTTTACGTTACTTCACTTAATAAATTATTTAGGTCCGCGCGCGCCGGGGAGAATGATCCAAAAAAAATTTTCTATATCCGCATCCGCGTCCACGCAAAAATTTTTATCGTTCCTCATTCCCGCGCTATTAGTTTCTATTTATACAAGTCTTTTAACCACCATTCTTTCGCCTTCTTTGGTAATTATCGGCAATCTATTATTTCACGCGGCAATCAATAAGTGGAATATTACTAGGCCTTTATTTAGTGAATTTAAAAAACAAAAAAGTGCTGAAAATCATAATTTCAATTTTCAATGGCTGACCCCTTTGACGCGGATTGATGAAAAAGGGTTTATTCGGATTGATTGGGTTATTGGAATTTTATTATCAGGTTTCGCGGGATGGTGTTTTGCTATCGGGGCAAGTTTTGGATGGTGGGTTTATGTAGCCGGTATTTTAGTTTTGTGGTCAGCATTTTGTGCTAAAGGCACAACGCATTATTTAGAGATAGGAATTGAAGCGATTAAATGTTTGGTTATGGCGTGTTTGACCGCTACTTTGATTTTAGCGGGAGTATTTGGCTATACTTTAAGGGAGAAATCAGTAGAAAAGTTCAATAAAATAATAGAGCAAATTATTAGTAAAAGCATGTTGGATGGGGCTAAAAAAGAGATATATGCTAGTGATGGAAAGTTAAATATAAAAAAAAGTTTTTATAATAGTAACAGCTTTACTAAAATAAAAAATATATTTTTAGCATTCATCGCTACTTTTGCGGGCGTTAGTCCAGTCTCAGCGGCAACGAATGATGGTGTCGGCGCGTTTGTTTTGTCTTTGTCTTCTCAACTTTTGTTGTTCTGTGGAATACTTGTAGCCGCATTTGCAATATCTTTAGTGTGGCCGAAGATTATTAATGCGATTGATAAAAAATCAGGCGTGAATGTTGATGAAAAAGGAAATATTACGATACAGTTATTGGCCATAATAACAGGATTATTCGCGATCGCGATGTCTTTCGGCAGAATATTTATGCCGATTCTTTTTGGTATTATAAGTGTTATTGCAAGTATAAAAAGAATAGGATTGCTTAAGTCGTCGGGTGAATATTTTATATCAAAAGAAAAATGTTATGTTGAAGAAAACGGAATATTTTGCAAATTAACTGATTTTAAAGAAAAACAATTACTTCAATTTATACCGATCTTTAAAAAAGAAGCGCCTAAAGTTAAAGTAAGAATGTTTTTAAAATATATTTCAAACAATAATAACGTTGAACAGCACCTAACTCAATTAACTTTCTGGTCAGATGAAAAAATAATTTTTAAGACGGAAAGCCCCTTGTATTTATCGGAAAGAAGTTATATTAAAGAAGTAATTATAGGTTTAAACATACTCGGAGGAAATCCTAAAATTATATTTAAGGATTCTTTTAAAGGTTTTAATATTGAAACAGCTAATAAAACACTTCTTAATAAAATGCGAGATAAAGGCAAAATTTCTGGTTTTATTTTATTAGCTGGTAGTTTTATAGTTTCTAGTATGGCTTTTTTATTTCCGATTGCCGGGCAGGTTGAAGCGGCTGTAAATTACGCTGGATTTTCATGGGTAAAGATGTTATTTACGGCAATAATTTTTATAGTATTTGTAGGGATTTTAGGTATGACCGCGTTTCGTGTTGATTTCTTGAAAGCATGGCTGAGAAATAAGAAATATGGCGGTTTAAAGTTAGCAGGTATTATCTTTTTATGTATTTTTGTGGTGAGTAGTTTATTTATGTTGTTTAAAAATAAAGATATTAAAAAGACGAGTATTGTTAAACATAGTGCTAACTATCCCTTAGCGAGTAAAACGCCTGCTATTCGTACTATTACGACCACATCACAACCACAAAAGAAAAAAATAACTGAAACATTTTCTGATAATTCTTCATCAGCAGGTAAAAATGTGCGAAAAGATAAACAATTAGATGTGGATAGACTTTTTTCAAATCAGGATAAGATGACAAAAATGGATAACCCGGAAGAAGAAATTTCAGATGTTTTTATTACTAATGATGGATCAATAGATGTTTATACTACGGTTAAGAACAAGACGAATGATGGTAGTACAAGTTCTGATATGATAACAAAGTATAATTCTTCTGGAAAAAAAGAATATAAGAATTTTTTGGGGAAATCACAAATACTAAATGACATATTTGATAGGGAGATAACAATTAAGACTATATTTGGTATAGGTAATATTGAGTATGAAAGTAATAGTGATCTGGTAAAATCACGTTTCTATTTTGATGAGGCTGGAGAAATTTATCAAAAAATTTATTATGAATATGACGGGCCTGATAAGCAAATATCTAAAGAAACATTCTATTTACTTAATGATAAAAAAAAGTTCATAGAGCAAGGATATACGGAATATGTTTACAACGGTAGACAATTATCAAAAATAGAAAAGTATGAGTTAATAAACAATAATTTTGAAAAAGTGTCTAAAAAAGAATATGAGTATGAAATGGGGCGGGAAAAATCAATTACAGAATATGATTTGCAAAGATTAAGCACAATAAGAATAATAAAACACTATTTCGCGGGATTGTTAAAAGATAAAGTAGTTTTAGTATATGACGCACCTAATAAAACATGGAATGAATTAAAGAAGTATGAATATATTTATAGAAACGATGGAGAGTTGAAAGCGACATTTTATTATGAAAAGGAAGGTAAAAATTGGGAACTCATATCTGTTAGTGTTCATCCGTTAAAGGACGGTACAATCAATCTTCCAGATGAAGAACCTATTGATATTAAGGCAATACAACAGAATTTAAAAGATAAGTGGGATAGCAAAAACAAAGAAATAGAACCTCAGCAAAAAACTAATGATGTAGAGGAACAAGAAAAATTGAAAAATAATAAAATTGTTTTCTTTGAGGATATCAATGGATATAGATATTATTGTGGAATAGAAGAAAGTAATCTCAAAGTAATTATTAAAACAGACATAGTAGATATATCAACAAATAAAACTATATTTACGAACGTGGATATGATTTATGATGGCTATAGAAATGGTCAGGCTAGTAGAGGTATCCTCCAATCGCCAATTGAAAAAAATATTTGTAAAACTAAAGTAAATGGCAAGTTTAGAGAGAATATTTTAAAAACAATTGTTTTGCCTGTAATAGGCGCGGTTATTTTTGCTTTAACTTCTGTAGCACCATTAGTAGCGGCAACAGATTATAAGAATCTCAGTATGGATGGAATTTTATCTACTATGTTTATTTCTGAGATAATGTTTATTTTGTCTATGGGGGTTTTATGTTGGGTAGGTTTTTTAGCGGTGAAATACGTACGTTCAAAAATTATTGATATTAAATTGTTTCTTTTGAATATCATTAAAACTATAAAATTTTTACCTATAAAGAAAATTCCAAAATTTGATTTTAATATTTATATTGGTATTCCGCAAAAATTTTATAAAAAACTTGCAAACGTCATTGATATTAGTAATTTTTCTGACAAATTCGGGATTAAAAATTTTATCCCGCTTTTAGCTAATGACCACGAAGCAATGCTGACCGAACTTAATGAAAAAACGCAAGACCAAGAAAATACAGTATGCGGGCTTTTGGATGTGACTGCGCTTAGTGAAATGGCAGACAAAACTACCGGCGCGATTGATGTTACTAAATTTGAGGCGCTAATTAACTATTTCACCGCGCGGTTAACTGAAGATATGTTGCGCCTAAGATTAGGCGGGGATTTAACTCCTGAAAAAATAGCGCAGTTATCAAGTGAAGAATTAAAGGGTATCGCGGGAGTTTACGCTAGAACACTTCCACTAGAATCTTTAGGGCTTTTATATAAAAGTGTTTATGATATGGAAATCAATAAGATTC
>JYNY01000285.1 GCA_000954095.1 Candidatus Omnitrophus magneticus
TAACATTTTTGGAGTGATTCCCTTTATTTTTTTAGACGTTTACCGGACAGGATTGTACAGTAATATTTATGTTCATGAATATCCAACAATGAGAGACGCGCATGATGGCCTAAGGATATATTTTAATGGGTACAATACCGAAAGGCTTCATCAGTCTCTAGATTATCAAACGCCATGGGAGGTGTATTACGGGATAAAATTTTGCCAGCCATCACAAGGAAACTCTTTGAGTTTACCGTAAAAATTTTATACTGTTTACTCGGATGGCTGGTTTTGAGATTATTAACCAAGAACGTGTGGATACTGGCGTTCTGGAGACAAGATTGTGGATAACCCCAAAGCGGTTACCCACAACTTGTCATCCATCACTTGTATAACTGTTACACAGTTATACACAGTCTCCACACTTACTACTACTATATTTATGTTTACAAAAATAAACAGACCAGAAAAAGGAGGTATATCTTACAAGAAAAAAATAGATAAGGTGGAAATCTTAAAAATTTTTTTTCACCTTAAATTTGTTTAATTTTGGTCTGGACAAGGGAAGCATTATAGTATTCTTTACTGAAATTTTTTTTAGTATTAGCCATTGCATACCTGCCTTTGTTTTTTCTTATTATTATACTTCTTTTCTATCTTACCTCAATCCTGTCCGATAAAACTATTTCACCAAAAAACTAGTTGAAATTCCTTAATTTTAAAATCAGAAATTCTGGCTGGTGTTGCGCTTAACAGATCTATCAATGTCAACCTTGATAATAATGCTTCTTTTATTATCCTATGCAAATAAAATAACGATTTTTCATATTTAGATTGGTATTTTATATATGTCAAAAGTAAATAATATATCATCGCTATCCAGACTTGACTCATCACCGCATTTTTACTTGTTCCCAAAAATGTTTTTATTTGTAAATTCTGTTTTATCCATCTAAAAAATATTTCTATTTGCCATCTTGTTTTATATATTTGTACGATCGTTTTAGCTGACAGTTTAAAATTGTTGGTAACAAAACTAACTACTTCGTCACTTTTTTCATCTAAAAATCTTATCATTCTTAAATTCTTTTCATATTTTTTATTTTCTAGTTTTATTTTTTCATCAGACAATATCCCGTCTTTCATTGCCTCTAGATGCTGTCCGAGAACTGTATATTTTAGATTGTTTTTTAATTTAGTCACAAAATAACTCTTAGAAAAGTCAATATTACTCCATAGTTCAAGGTCTGTATACGCACGGTCAAAACAATATATGCTGTCCGGTTTAATATTTAATTTATCCTTAGCTATTCTTATATCAGAAATATTCCCTTCAGTTATCACTG
>JYNY01000286.1 GCA_000954095.1 Candidatus Omnitrophus magneticus
AAAATTTTTGAAACGCTTTCAAAAGTTTATCCATATCTAATTTGCCGTCAGGGTTGAGATACCAAGAAGTGGTCCCTTCTTCTTTAATATTTTCTTGTAACGCAAAATTCAAAACCCTAGGAATTATTTCTCGATATATTTCATTTGAAAAGACTATATCGTATTTTTCTTTTCGTATAAGCCCTAAATCCATAACATAAAGAAGATCATCATTAAAAGTGTCATATATAAGAGTATCTCCGTTAATAATAGCACTGACAATATTTTTTACTCTGGGCTCTTTCAGTTTATCTAATAAACTATCTAAATGCGTATCACGCCTCTTTATAAGATTTTCTTTCGCCTCTTCCGCGTGAGCGAGTGTTATTTTTTTCGTGAAATCACTTTTTAATATTTTCTCCACTATTTCATTAGCTACCGCGTTTACCAGCCACGGCTGGCCTCCGGTTAATTCATAAATTCTATTTATCATTTCTTTAGAAAATACTTGCCCTGTATCTTTTGTGTGCTGGCTGTATAATTCTGTTATTTCTTCTTTTGTCCATGTCCCTAAAAGAATTGATTCAGCTTTGATATTAAAGGGCGAGCCTGAGCCTAATGACGCTTCACTCGGACGGACTTTTGTTTTGTATTCACGAACATCTCTTAATCCCACAAGCGCTATGGTTGATGGAAAATGTTTGGGCCTGCCTTGAAATCCGTTTCGTAATTGTCTAAGTACAGATACTAATACGTCATCATATAATGAGTCTATTTCATCTAATAATAAAATGATAGGTTTAGTTTGCGTTGTTGCCCATTTATTCAAATAATCTTGTAATGAATATTTTTTAGTTATGACTGGTTTGGGTGCCCATAATTTTTTATGTAAAAATAATTCACATGCTTGGTAAAGCGAATTTATTATTTTAAAATTCGCGGTTTCTTCAGTTATAGACCGATACCCCGCGGACTCTACGGAAAACACTACTGAAATATAATTTCCTTCTTTATTTAATCTATGCGCCAATTCAT
>JYNY01000287.1 GCA_000954095.1 Candidatus Omnitrophus magneticus
TTTTCGTGAAATCACTTTTTAATATTTTCTCCACTATTTCATTAGCTACCGCGTTAACCAGCCACGGCTGGCCTCCGGTTAATTCATAAATTCTATTTATCATTTCTTTAGAAAATACTTACCCTGTATCTTTTGTGTGCTGGCTGTATAATTCTGTTATTTCTTCTTTTGTCCATGTCCCTAAAAGAATTGATTCAGCTTTGATATTAAAGGGCGAGCCTGAACCTAATGACGCTTCACTCGGACGGACTTTTGTTTTGTATTCACGAACATCTCTTAATCCCACAAGTGCCACGGTTGAAGGAAATCGTTTTGGTCTTATTTGAAATCCATTTCGTAACTGCCTAAGAATTGACACTAAAACATCGTCATATAATGAATCTATTTCATCCAATAATAAAACTATTGGTTTAGGCTGTGAACTTGCCCAATCTATTAAATAATTTTCTAATGTTAATTTTTTTTTATACTTTTCCGGTTGCGGCGGACAATTCTTCTTATTAAGATATCCCGCGCTGGCATTATAAAGAGAATCAATTATTTTCCTGTTTCCAATTTCTTCAGTTATAGATCTATACCCCGCGGACTCTACGGAAAACACTACTGAAATATAATTTCCTTCTTTATTTAATCTATGCGCCAATTCATGTAAAAGTGTAGTTTTCCCAGTCTGCCTCGGCGCGTGGATGGTGAAGTATTGTTCTTTTTTAATAAGGTCAAAAATATTTTTTTGATTACGTAAAGGATCTATCATGTAATGTATTTCAGGACGGCAAAAACCTGTTGTATTAAAGTATCTTTCGTTAGCCATTTAAAAATCCTCCATGTTTTATGGTTTGTGTTACAAATATTTTTAGATTATAACAGATATCGCTAAGAAACAGAAACATGAAACACTGCTCGGGATTCGCGCGGCATGAAAAAAATTTCATTTTTTTTATTTTTTACGCGCACCCAACATGTTCAAAAAAAGGCTTTTTTAGCCGTATACAATTATAGCGCGCCGGCTAAAAAAGCCCATGCCGCGCGCGGGCCCTTTTTTTTTAGCCAAATTCCCATCGCGCCCCCTAAAAAAGTCATAAAAACTCGCCCTGCCACCACGCACCGTAAGTTAAGAAGAAAATATTTAGTTTTTTGTCTATTGTTTTTAAAAATTTTTTATGTTGCAATATAAAAATGTTATTTAGTTAGGTCTTTAAATTGCTATTTTTTATTATTTTTTAAAAATTTTAACACCATGGGAGGTTTAAAATGGAAACGCGAAAAGAAATGTTTTTGGTTAGGTTAGGAAAATTTGTTTGGGTTAAAGTAGTAGCAGTTATTGTTGCCGGATTATTTCTATATCAAGATATAGTCTGGGCAGGAGGAGAAGAAGTTTTATCTAAAGCATTTTCTCCGCAGGCCGCGGGGCTGGGCGCGCCGCTCGCGCAAGTTGAGAGGGCGAATAGAAATATTGATATTCCTTATAACATGGCTACAAAAGGAGAAGTTTTTTCAGGGAAAGACGACAGAATGATTTTTCATATTCAAGACGCGCACGCGTCTCTTTCAGCGCAGTATTCAATAGTTGAGTTATTAGATAATTTATCTCAAAATAACAATTTAGATTTAATCTCGCTAGAAGTCGCTAGGGGATATATGGAGACTGCAATGTGAAAAACATGTTCTGATCAAATAACCAAAAAAGGATCAGAGGACTATTCAAGCAAATAAGGCTGTTCATTTGGGAAAGAAATATGTGCCGCCTACTTACACAGTTTGTGTTGAATGTAAAATGAAAGAGAATGAATGTATGTTTGATAAAGGCGTGA
>JYNY01000288.1 GCA_000954095.1 Candidatus Omnitrophus magneticus
GTGTTAGCAGATTTAAATGGTGTAGAAGAAGAAAAGAGACAGGGAGAGGCATATTTAGATTTAGGATATAATTTAAGTTATAGTGGAGAAACGAGAGATTTAGAAGGGAAAGAAATAAGTTACTGGATAAAGATACCGGGAGTTGAAAATAGTGAGGAACTAGGCGCGGGTAAAATAATCAGCGAAGAAAATCCAATAATAGCGCAGGTATTTGTAAAAGACGGCGGCTGGCAGGGAGAATATGGGACAGAAGTATTGATAACAAGAAGTGAGACATGGTATCGAGTGAGTATAGTTCCGTCAAAAGAAACTCCGGCATGGGGATGGAAAGATGAGGGATTTGACGCGGACGCTATAAGGGCAATAGGAGTGAGGTTAAAGTGTCCGTATAGGGATAGTGAATATAAAGGGAAAGTATATATAAAAGACGCGAATGAAGAGAAGAGCGCGCCAAGCGGGGAAGAATATATATTGGATCCGGTATTAGTAAAAAAGAGTGAAATAGCGGAATATGTAGGGTTAAAGGATGGAGTAGATAGTGGGACGGGAAATCCGAATTATATAAGCTGGGAAAGTTTAGGTGATTATTTAAATGTGAATAGTGTAGAAGAAAATAGCGGAATAAATTTAGAAAAGGGTAATTGGAAGAGAAGGACAAAAGACGCGTGGACAGCGGGAGTAGTAGGAATAGAGCGAGACGAGGCGTTAGACTGGTGGCGAGTAGAAATGGACATAACAAATTATGTAAATGGAGTTACGCGAGGAGAGATGTATTTAGATTTAAGATATGATGTGGAAGGATATAAATATCGAGGCCCGATAGATTTAAGAGGCGAGGAGATAAAGTTTAGTGTGGAAGCGCCGGCAGGAGAGGGTAGCAGCAATATAGGAGGAAAAGTGTGGGCGCAGGTATTTGTAAAAGATGAAGGATATAATTGGAAATATGGGAAAAGGGTATTATTGGGAGAAGAAGGAACATGGTATGAGATAAGTTTAGATGTAAGTGAGATAAATGGACTTAGCGGGGAAAGTAGCATGGAGAGCGGAGGAGATGGCGAGATAAGTATCTTTGGAACTGGGGCGGAGAAAGAAGGGTTTGACGCGTCGCGAGTAGCAGAGATAGGAATAAAAATATCATGTGATAACGATCCATGGCTAGTAAGCAATAATCCGGGAAGTGTGGACTATGAAGGGCCGATATATGTTAAGAATTTGACGAATGAAGAAACATTTAAAGATATATCGCCGAAATTAGAAATAGATATGTCAGGATTAAAGAGATACGGGGAAGAAGAGGAAATAGAGTTAACATTTAGAGAAGATATAAGAAATGAGGTGAAATTAGCGCGGGAGAGTTTACCGAATTATTTTAAAGACGACACATGGACAATGAGTGTGGAATATGACGCGTATGGTAAAGTGAAGAGCGCGTTAAAGGGAAATACGAGAGTAGAACATTATGATGAAGAAGGGAGATTAGTAGAGATAACTGATCCTGAATGGGGAAGCGTGGCAGTATATAGTTATGATGAAGAAGGGAATTTAAGCGATATAAATTATGAAGGTATGAGAGAAGGGACGCGAAAAGGGTTAGAAGGAGCGAGGAGAGAGGTAGAATTTAAAAAAAATGAGGCGCTATTGGAGATAGCGAAAGGGAAGGCGCTAGGAGAGAAGTATGTGAGTGAAGAAATAAAAGGCGGAATAAGTAAATGCGAAGAGGCGTTATCGGAATTGAATAATAGTTTAAATGAAATAAATAATTGGAAACCATTTTGGCCGGGAGACAGGAAAAAGAAAAATAGTATAAGGCAAGATATAGAGAGGCAAATAGAAGAGGTAAGGGATAAGAAAAATGAATTAGAGGGTTTAGTGGTGACAGCGTATGAAAAGATAGACGCGGATATAGAAACAGCGAATAGAGAAGTCATGGAAGAATATAGTGATTCTATAAAGCTAGTGGAAGAGCGGACAGCGAACGCGGAGCGAGAGATATTAGAAGAAGAAGCGAGACAGGTATTATATGTGTATTATTCGAAGATATTGGGGAGAAGTCCGAATGAAGAAGAAGTAAAGGGATGGATAGAGAAGGGAGATTAGTAGAGATAACTGATCCTGAATGGGGAAGCGTGGCAGTA
>JYNY01000290.1 GCA_000954095.1 Candidatus Omnitrophus magneticus
CGCGCAAGAACGAACAAGAGCCAGATGCCAAGCAACAGCTAGACAATTTGTACAAACAAATTGGCCGTCAGCAGGTTGAGATTGATTGGCTAAAAAAAAAGCTTGGACTATAAGTCGCGAGCAAAAAATATTGTTCATTGACAAAAATAATACGGAATTGAGCGTTCGCCAGCAATGCGAATTACTGGGGTTCAATCGGTCGAACTTATATTATCAGCGACAGGAAAAAGAACTTTTGGATGAACACCAGCTTCGCAGAGCAATCGACGAACAGTTCATGAAAGATCCATGCGGCGTTATTAAAATGATGAAGTATTTACGGCGTTTGGGGCATACCGCTGGGAAAAAATTGATTCGTCGGCTTATGAGGTCGATGAACCTAGTGGCGATCTATCCAAAGCCACGGATAAGCCAGAAACATCCGGAACACCGTATTTACCCGTATCTGCTGAGAGGTGTTGAGATTGTCCGAGTTAATCAAGTCTGGGCCACTGACATCACGTATATTCAGCTCGCCAGAGGGTATTGTTATCTAGTGGCTATTATGGACTGGTTCAGCCGTTATGTTCTTTCTTGGCGGCTTAGTAACACACTGGATGCGTCTTTTTGTGTGGAATGCCTTGATGAAGTTTCAAAAAAATATGGCAAACCAGAGATATTTAACAATGATCAGGGAACACAGTTCACGTCGATGGAGTTTATCCAAAAGCTATTGGACGCAAATATTCGAATAAGCATGGATGGACGTGGCAGGGTCTTTGACAACATTTTTATTGAGCGTCTCTGGCGTACGGTTAAATACAGTAATATTTATGTTCATGAATATCCAACAATGAGAGACGCGCATGATGGCCTAAGGATATATTTTAATGGGTACAATACCGAAAGGCTTCATCAGTCTCTAGATTATCAAACGCCATGGGAGGTGTATTACGGGATAAAATTTTGCCAGCCATCACAAGGAAACTCTTTGAGTTTACCGTAAAAATTTTATACTGTTTACTCGGATGGCTGGTTTTGAGATTATTAACCAAGAACGTGTGGATACTGGCGTTCTGGAGACAAGATTGTGGATAACCCCAAAGCGGTTACCCACAACTTGTCATCCATCACTTGTATAACTGTTACACAGTTATACACAGTCTCCACACTTACTACTACTATATTTATGTTTACAAAAATAAACAGACCAGAAAAAGGAGGTATATCTTACAAGAAAAAAATAGATAAGGTGGAAATCTTAAAAATTTTTTTTCACCTTAAATTTGTTTAATTTTGGTCTGGACAAGGGAAGCATTATAGTATTCTTTACTGAAATTTTTTTTAGTATTAGCCATTGCATACCTGCCTTTGTTTTTTCTTATTATTATACTTCTTTTCTATCTTACCTCAATCCTGTCCGATAAAACTATTTCACCAAAAAACTAGTTGAAATTCCTTAATTTTAAAATCAGAAATTCTGGCTGGTGTTGCGCTTAACAGATCTATCAATGTCAACCTTGATAATAATGCTTCTTGCATTATACTATGCAAATAAAATAACGATTTTTCATATTTAGATTGGTATTTTATATATGTCAAAAGTAAATAATATATCATCGCTATCCAGACTTGACTCATCACCGCATTTTTACTTGTTCCCAAAAATGTTTTTATTTGTAAATTCTGTTTTATCCATCTAAAAAATATTTCTATTTGCCATCTTGTTTTATATATTTGTACGATCGTTTTAGCTGACAGTTTAAAATTGTTGGTAACAATACTAACTACTTCGTCACTTTTTTCATCTAAAAATCTTATCATTCTTAAATTCTTTTCATATTTTTTATTTTCTAGTTTTATTTTTTCATCAGACAATATCCCGTCTTTCATTGCCTCTAGATGCTGTCCGAGAACTGTATATTTTAGATTGTTTTTTAATTTAGTCACAAAATAACTCTTAGAAAAGTCAATATTACTCCATAGTTCAAGGTCTGTATACGCACGGTCAAAACAATATATGCTGTCCGGTTTAATATTTAATTTATCCTTAGCTATTCTTATATCAGAAATATTCCCTTCAGTTATCACTG
>JYNY01000291.1 GCA_000954095.1 Candidatus Omnitrophus magneticus
CGACATCTATAGTTTTAAATAAATACCGGTGCTCATCCCAACCAATATTTTCATTATCGCTAACCGTAGAACGCGCGGTAAAATTAAAATTTGATGTAGTCATAGAAGTACTCATAGGATCTCTATGCCAGCTACCCCATAGTCCCGACAAAGATTCAGGTTCAAGGTTAGAACCATTTTCGCTATAATCAAAGTTATAAGTTTCTATCTCATTCGTTATTCCGCTGTAATCACCTAAATACGCGCTGTCTAGTCCGGCCGCGCCGAGAGAATCCTTCGAGTATTCCCATCTCAAAATATGCGTGCCGCCGGACAAATTGCCTGTCCATTTTGTCCAGTCAATTTCACCTGAAATAGCGCTTGTTTCTAAACCATCAACATAAAACTTAAAATAATCTTTATTTGCTTCTGATGAAACTTTCCACCAGAAATTAAAAGTAGTGGCACCTTCAAAATATACTGTTTTTTCAATATAAGTTTTTTGGTTATTGCTGATAGCGCCTGATTTAAGGGCGAACACTGTATCATTATCATTGTACGCGAAATTTGAATCCGCGTATAAACTAAATGAGTTATCTCCGCCTGATTTAAACCCGCTGGAAGAAGAAATATTTTCTTTTATATATTCTTCTAAATCTGACATAGATGTGACAGCGCCTGATTCAATAGCTACGCGCGATAATTCAGAAATATTTTCGTCATTAATTTTTATTAGCGGCATATCACTTAGTTCAAATAGAGACTGGCTGTCATTATCCGCGTAAGTAATGTTAATATTGTCCACATAACCTGTATTTTTTCCATCACCCGGATTAGTCACTTGGCAATAATCCCATTGAATGGTATGTGTTCCTTCAGGAATAAAAAATTCTTTAGAATGCCAATCTGTTCCGCTGGAACCTAATATTTTAGACATCTCTATGCCGTCAACAAAAAATCTTAAATAATTAGTACTATACGCGTCTATTTTCCAATCAAATTGAAGAA
>JYNY01000292.1 GCA_000954095.1 Candidatus Omnitrophus magneticus
AAAATTTTTGAAACGCTTTCAAAAGTTTATCCATATCTAATTTGCCGTCAGGGTTGAGATACCAAGAAGTGGTCCCTTCTTCTTTAATATTTTCTTGTAACGCAAAATTCAAAACCCTAGGAATTATTTCTCGATATATTTCATTTGAAAAGACTATATCGTATTTTTCTTTTCGTATAAGCCCTAAATCCATAACATAAAGAAGATCATCATTAAAAGTGTCATATATAAGAGTATCTCCGTTAATAATAGCGCTTACTATATTTTTTACTCTCGGCTCCTTGAGTTTATCTATTAAACTATCCAAATGCGTGTCGCGTCTGGCGATTAGATTTTCTTTCACCTCTTCCGCGTGAGCGAGTGTTATTTTTTTTGTGTAATCACTTTTTAATATTTTTTCTACGATTTCATTCGCTACCGCGTTCACCAGCCACGGCTGGCCTCCGGTTAATTCATAGATTCGATCTACTATTTCTTTTGAAAATATCTGACCTGTATCTTTTGTGTGCTGATTGTATAATTCTGTTATATCTTCTTTTGTGAATGTTCCTAAAAGTATTGATTCAGCTTTGATATTAAAGGGCGACCCTGAGCCTAATGATGCTTCATTCGGACGGACTTTTGTTTTATATTCCCGAACATCTCTTAATCCCACTAAAGCTATAGTTGAAGGAAAATGTTTTGGCCTTCCTTGAAAGCCATTGCGCAATTGCCTAAGCACTGATACTAAGACATCATCGTATAATGAATCTATTTCGTCTAATAATAAAACTATAGGTTTTTTCATCTGTTTTGCCCAAGCAGATAAATACATATATAATAAATTATGACTTTTTTTATATCCTGTAAGTTTTGGCGGCAACTCGTTATTTGGTAAAAATTTTGAGCTTTCTTCATATAAACTTTCAATTATTGTGCGCATTGCCTCCGGCAAAGGAATACTTTTATATCCCGCGTTTTCTACTGAAAAAACTGTAGAAATATAATTTCCTTCTTTATTTAATCTATGCGCCAATTCATGTAAAAGTGTTGTTTTTCCAGTCTGCCTCGGCGCGTGAATTGTAAAATATTGTGTTTTATCTATTAAATCGAATATTATTTTTTGATTGCGCAAAGGGTCAATCATATAATGTCTTTCAGGCATACAAAAACCTGTTGTATTAAAATATCGTTTACTTCTCATTTTAAAATTTCCTCCAAATAATTTTATAGATAAATATTGCTAGATTATAACAGATTGCGCGGGGAAATAAAATAATAGAAAATATAGCGGTTCCACTCATTGTTAGCCCGCTAGCTCGTGGCAGTACGAGGTTATAACTTCTTACTAGGCGTTGTCGCGAAATTAAAAAAATATTTTGCGACAGTACCTACTAATATCATCTATTTTTATTTTACGAGAGAGGAAAGATAGAAGAAATAATGTTTTTTGAGTTTACATTTCCACTATAGTAATTTCTTTATTCTGATGAGAAATATCTTCCCATTTAACGCGTGTTTCCCATGGAATAATGCTGGAAGGTTTTATTTCAAATAAAATAAGATACCCCTTAGTCATGCCGAGTGTGTCTAGATAGCGTGAAATTTGGTCGAGGCCTTTTTGTCGCGCGGAAGGAAGCCTTTTTAGTTTTAATTCTAAAACAAATCTTTCACCGTTAAATTCTATAAGTAAATCAGTTCTTCCTGTTCCAACTGCCATCTCTCTATGTATTTTTCCGCCGCCATTGATTACTCTCTGCAAGAACGCCATTAAAAGTAAATGCGGTCCTGCTTCTTTATAATCAAATTTTTCAAGCCACAGCGGGATATCTTAATAAGAAGAATTGTCCGCCTCAACCGGAAAAGTATAAAAAAAAATTAACATTAGAAAATTATTTAATAGACTGGGCAAGCGCACAGTCTAAACCTATAGTTTTATTATTGGATGAAATAGATTCATTATATGACGATGTTTTAGTGTCAATTCTTAGGCAGTTACGAAATGGAT
>JYNY01000293.1 GCA_000954095.1 Candidatus Omnitrophus magneticus
ATTGGATGGAACGATTTGATTATAAAGAAGCTGGACACGGGCTTCTTTTAATGGCCTTTTTGCAGAGAGTAATCAATGGAGGCGGCAGAATTGATCGTGAAATGGCAGTTGGCCGAGGACGAACAGATTTAACCATTGAATTCGCCGGCGAAACATTTGTTTTGGAACTAAAATTAAAAAGAGACAGCGATAGTAAAGAAGATGGCCTCGACCAAATTTCACGATACCTAGACACACTCGGCATGACAAAAGGATATCTTATTTTATTTGAAATAAAACCTTCCAGTATTATT
>JYNY01000294.1 GCA_000954095.1 Candidatus Omnitrophus magneticus
ACAATCGTAGCGCCTAATTCTTCCGGTGTTGTTGTTACTCCTTCCGCATTTGGTGCAAGCGCACCTCCCTTATACACTACTGTCGCTCCAGGAGCAGACTGATGTCGGCAGCTTAAACTAGTTCTTGATGCAGATGACGTGTTAAGCACAGAAGTTAAAAGAGTTATTTTTAATAACATTTTCTATAGCGCTATCAATGGCCGTTTTTATTTTTACTATATTGCCTGCAAAATCTCCAACTGTCTGATTTATCTGGCCAATAGCTACACGTAATATTTTTTTATTTTCTTTATTCATTGGTTACCTATTATACGCACCGGGGAAATACCGTTTTACTTGGATAAAAATGCTCAAAATTACGAGACCAACCGTTTCTAAAAATTGCTGGCGCATCAAAAGGAAAGGGCGCCTCAATATTATTTCTTTTTTAATTCATATGTCAAAATTACCGCTTCCGCTATCTCCTTCATTGTTACGCGCCTGTCCATACTGGCTTTACGCATCATACGGTATGCTTCATCTTCCTCTATAGAATGCGCCTTCATAAGAAGCCCCTTTGCCTTTTCAACTTTTTTTCTTGTCTCTAATTCTTCCTGAATAATCTTGGTCTGCACTAATAGCTCTGTATTTTGTATCGCAACCGCGGCTTGATTCGCCACTGCGCTTAAAAGATCTATATCCTTAGACATAAATTCATATTCTTGCGTTGTGTAACAATTTATTACCCCTATCACTCTGTCTTTAACAACCATCGGCACGCTAAGCATAGAAACAAAATTTTCTTTTTTAGCTAATTCTTTTTCTTTATATCTCGGATCTTCTAAAACTTTCAAAATTGCTATTGCTTGCTTGTCGCGCGCGACAAGGCCTACAATACCCTCGCCAACCTTAATTATGCGTTCCCTTAAATAATCAGGACTCATTGCCTGTGTGGCTCTGATTTTCAGCTCCTGTTTTTTTTCATCAAGAAGCCATAACGCGCAAATTTTAGCGCCCATAACTCCGGCAGTAAGACTAACTATAAGTTTTAAAATATCTTCTAAATAAAGATCTGCTGTTATCGCTTTACTAATTTTGGTAAGCGTATCTAAATAATCTTCACTGGTTTTTTTCATATAAACTCCCTCCAACTTTTCTCTAAAAAAAAGGCAAACCTGCTTTTCAAAATGCCACAATATCTAGCATATTCTACAGCAAAGTTTGCCTCTTATCCAAGACATATAATAATCGCGCAACAAACTTACATCATAAACATCATCTCAGCGTATGTCGGCAGTGGCCATTTGTCTTTTGGAATAATCCCTTCCAATGCATCAATAGCTTCTCTTAGCTTAACCATGCTAGCGATTGTTTTCTTCGCGGATTTTCCGCTTGCCACACTTGCCTCAAGTTCGCTTACAGCCGCTAATGCTTCTTCCACGTTAGACACCAAGCTAACTAAAAGCTTCTTCGACTCTAGCATTGTAATCTTTTTACTTATGCTTCCCACTTTCTGAATTGTCTCTGCTAAGACTCCTTGATACTCTAACGCGGCAGGAATTACAAGAGTCTTCGCGATAGTTATAGCGCAATTTGCTTCCATAGCTATAGTCATTTCATACGCGTGATGATACACATCGTTTCTTGATTTAAATTCTTCTTTTGTAAGAACGCCATATTTTTCAAATAAAGCTCCATATTTTTTATCTTTTTCAATAACTTCCAAAGTATCAGGCGTGTTGCGTAAATTAGGCAATCCGCGCTTCTCCGCTTCTTTTGTCCATTCCGCACTGTAATTATCGCCATTAAAAATAATACGTTTATGTTTCTTCACTATACCCTGAAGAATGCCTTGCAATGTATCATTAAAATTTTTGCCTTTACTTACAGCTGTTTCTAACTCTGAACAAATCTCATCTACGGCTTCTGCGAAAATTGTATTGATCACTATATTCGCGCCTGAACAACTTTGGCTAGAAC
>JYNY01000295.1 GCA_000954095.1 Candidatus Omnitrophus magneticus
GTCTTAACTCCGCTGATGGCGCGCGTTTTATAATAGTTTTTGGAATTAATTCTCGTTTTGTTTGTTTATTGATAAAATTAGATAATTCATAAACTACTGTTTTAGGAACATCTTTTATAACAGCGAATCCGCCTGCCGTGTCTCCATATAATGTAGAATACCCTACAGCAGTCTCGCTTTTATTGCCCGTGGTTAAAACAAGCCACCCATAATTATTTGAAAAAGCCATTAATATATTGCCTCTAATTCTGGCCTGTAAATTTTCTTCAACAATTCCGCGCGCGCCATCTTTAAAAACAGGCGCTAAAATTTCTTTATACGCGTTCATAGCTGTCTCAATTGGCACTTCATAAAACATTATTTCTAAATTTTGAGCGATTTTTTTTGCATCATTAAATGTTTCGCTCGATGAATAAGGCGACGGCATTGTTACTCCAATAACATTTTCTTTTCCCAGAGCCTCGCACGCGATTACCGCGGTAAGCGCTGAATCTATCCCGCCGCTTAATCCTAAAATAATTTTTTTAAAACCATTTTTAATAACATAATCTTTTGTGCCCAAAACAAGGGCTCTATATATTTCTTCTATATTGCCCATTTTTTTAGTTAAACTATTTACGTTCCCTTGCTGTATATTGGAATTCTCTATGAATTTTTTTTTTACCAAATTTATTTTTTCTTGTTTTAATGCGGGAAAAATATAAATTCTTTTTAATGTATTTTGCTTTTTTTGTACCACAGGGGCTTTTTTAAATTTATCCAAATTTATATCAGCAATAACTAAATCTTCTTCAAAATGTTTTCCTCCCGCGATTATTTCTCCTCGCGGATCAACAATGAAACTTGCTCCGTCAAAAACAAGCTCGTCTTGGCCTCCTATAAGATTCGCGTAAACAATAACCGCGTTAGTTTCTCGGGCCCTGTCTCGCGCTAAATCTACCCGCTCTTTGCTTTTTCCAGCGTGATACGGCGATGCTGAAATATTAAAAATTATATCCGCGCCTCCTGCGGCTTGTGCCATATAAGGCCCGTT
>JYNY01000296.1 GCA_000954095.1 Candidatus Omnitrophus magneticus
TTTAATTTATCCTTAGCTATTCTTATATCAGAAATATTCCCTTCAGTTATCACTGCAAAATCGGGAATATCTCCTGAATGATCAAATAAGCAGTGTATTTTTACAGCGCCTTTTTTAGTTCTGAATTTCGCCCATGAAAATGTAGCCAGACATACATCAATTGTGGAAGCGTCAATCGTATATAGCGGATTCTTAAAACGAAATTTATGTTTCGGAGTTAAATCTTTGCATTGGGAAAGTATCTTGTAAAATAATGATTCATAAATTTGATAACTTCTTATTTTATTCGCATCTGCTAACGTAGAACGTTTAACAGGCGATAATCCTAAATGGTATAACTTAGAATTATTTATTTCTAGTCCATTTACAATTTCTCTTAAAGATTTTTTTCCGGAGGCTTGCGCGTATAGTAAAGATCCAAGCTGGTTCCAGCATTTAAGAGCCTTAACATAACGGTCGCCATTAAAAGAATTTACAAAACGTTCAAAATAATATCGTGGAATTAATGCTAAAAGTTGATTAAAAACCGTGCTATAATTAGCCATATAGGGAATCCTCCTTGTTTTATGGGCGTTTTAGCGTGTTTCCATTTTACCCATTTTAACATTTTTGGAGTGATTCCCTTTATTTTTTTAGACGTTTACCGGACAGGATTGATGGAAAGTAGCATAAAATTCGTGTTATTTGTCATGGGGAATTACAGTTTTTGGGGTTAACCGAAACATTCCTGCCTCGCGTCTCGGCAGGGGAAAACGATAGAGAAATCCATAGAGGTTATAAATATTTTTAAAATATTATTAAAAATCTGTGGAATCCAGATTGCGCGAAAATGATAGAATGATATTTTCTAAAGGACACACCAAAAGGTTTATTCTTAACCGCTGAGTGATTAGAAAAAATATTACATTTCCACTATAGTAATTTCTTTATTCTGATGAATAACATCTTCCCATTTAACGCGTGTTTCCCATGGAATAATACTGGAAGGTTTTATTTCAAATAAAATAAGATATCCTTTTGTCATGCCGAGTGTGTCTAGATAGCGTGAAATCTGGTCGAGGCCATCTTCTTTACTATCGCTGTCTCTTTTTAATTTTAGTTCCAAAACAAAGGTCTCGCCGGCGAATTCAATGGTTAAATCTGTTCGTCCTCGGCCAACCGCCATTTCACGATCAATTCTGCCGCCTCCATTGATTACTCTCTGCAAAAATGCCATTAAAAGAAGCCCGTGTCCAGCTTCTTTATAATCAAATCGTTCCATCCAAT
>JYNY01000297.1 GCA_000954095.1 Candidatus Omnitrophus magneticus
CCCCGCTATTTAACTGCTCATTCTTTACTGCCACAAGTTGATACTCAGGGCTTGTCAATAATCCCCAACTGTATCCGCCTTGCGTTGCCCAGAGCGGAATCACGTTGCCAGTATATCCGCTCTCGTTACCAAAAATATTTGAGCCGGCAATGGAAACTCCATAAGCCCCACTAGTAGCAAGTTCTGTTTTAGTGGAATAAGGTCCTGTTGCCGCGCCCCAATAAATATAGGAATTGATATTACCACTTGTATCATTCCAATTATTCGAAAACACAATATCCAAATACCCATCATTATTAAGGTCTGCTATAGAATTACCTGTTGCTCCGATAGTAGCAAGTTCTGTTTTAGTCGAATACGGCCCGGAACTCGCTCCCCAATATATATACGAATTGATATTACGGGTTGAACCATTATGATAATTCGAAAACACAATATCCGGATACCCGTCAGTATTAAGGTCTGCTATAGAATTACCCCTTGCCCCACTAGTAGCAAGTTCTGTTTTAGTGGAATAAGGTCCTGTTGCGGCGCCCCAATAAATATAGGAATTGATATTAACACTTGTATCATTCCAATTATTCGAAAACACAATATCCAAATACCCATCATTATTAAGGTCTGCTATAGAGCTAGTTATTCCCCCGCTAGTAGGAAGATCTGTCTTTGTAGAATACGGACCGACTCGCCCCCCAATATATATAGGAATTTATATTACGGTTTGTACCATTCAGTTCATTCGAAAACACTATATCCGGATACCCGTCTCCGTTTAAGTCGTTCGCGGCGTTTGCCAGAATTGGCGTAACACAAAAGAGTCCGGCGAACGCTATTACTAAGAGAGTTAAAAGTTTTGGGAGTTTTCCCCATCTGTCATTCCCGCCCCCTCTTCTGTCATTCCCGCGCAAGCGGGAATCCATGGAGGCATTCCTTATCCGTTTCAAATAACTCACTCCAAACCCAAATAGTAGCGCGAGGGCCATTCCGCCCGGGATTTCGGGAACTGGCGAACCTTCAAGACCTGAGCCTAAGTAGATAAATTTATGGTTATGATTATTCAGCCAATAGTCTCCCAACGTTTTCCCTTGCGTCT
>JYNY01000298.1 GCA_000954095.1 Candidatus Omnitrophus magneticus
ACTTGGGAAGAAAAAGTAGAAGAAGTTGCTTATAAAATAGCGCCGGACGTTGAGGGTGATAATGTGGAATCAATTCAAAAAGTAAAAGGGTACAATAATCGGGATGTTTACTATGTAGTGAGAAATGCTGATAAAGCTTTTAAGCATCTATTTATACCCGCTTCATAGGCGAGAGATATTTCAGGTTTTATACCTATCGCGAGAATAATTAAATCCGCGTTG
>JYNY01000299.1 GCA_000954095.1 Candidatus Omnitrophus magneticus
AACGATGTGAAAATTGCGGCATGATTTCTCCTTTTGAAAAATGAAACTCTCCCTGGCCACCACCATCAATCTGAAAAATATAAATTTTTTTAGAAAATGATAATAAAATAAATTTTAATCTGTACAATCCCGGATGAGATCATCAATCTGTAAATTATCAAACCCCAGGGGAAGTGTATTTCGGGATAAAATTTTGCCAGCCATCACAAGGAAACTCTTTGAGTTTACCGTAAAAATTTTATACTGTTTACTCGGATGGCTGGTTTTGAGATTATTAACCAAGAACGTGTGGATACTGGCGTTCTGGAGACAAGATTGTGGATAACCCCAAAGCGGTTACCCACAACTTGTCATCCATCACTTGTATAACTGTTACACAGTTATACACAGTCTCCACACTTACTACTACTATATTTATGTTTACAAAAATAAACAGACCAGAAAAAGGAGGTATATCTTACAAGAAAAAAATAGATAAGGTGGAAATCTTAAAAATTTTTTTTCACCTTAAATTTGTTTAATTTTGGTCTGGACAAGGGAAGCATTATAGTATTCTTTACTGAAATTTTTTTTAGTATTAGCCATTGCATACCTGCCTTTGTTTTTTCTTATTATTATACTTCTTTTCTATCTTACCTCAATCCTGTCCGATAAAACTATTTCACCAAAAAACTAGTTGAAATTCCTTAATTTTAAAATCAGAAATTCTGGCTGGTGTTGCGCTTAACAGATCTATCAATGTCAACCTTGATAATAATGCTTCTTTTATTATCCTATGCAAATAAAATAACGATTTTTCATATTTAGATTGGTATTTTATATATGTCAAAAGTAAATAATATATCATCGCTATCCAGACTTGACTCATCACCGCATTTTTACTTGTTCCCAAAAATGTTTTTATTTGTAAATTCTGTTTTATCCATCTAAAAAATATTTCTATTTGCCATCTTGTTTTATATATTTGTACGATCGTTTTAGCTGACAGTTTAAAATTGTTGGTAACAATACTAACTACTTCGTCACTTTTTTCATCTAAAAATCTTATCATTCTTAAATTCTTTTCATATTTTTTATTTTCTAGAGTTATTTTTTCATCAGACAATATCCCGTCTTTCATTGCCTCTAGATGCTGTCCGAGAACTGTATATTTTAGATTGTTTTTTAATTTAGTCACAAAATAACTCTTAGAAAAGTCAATATTACTCCATAGTTCAAGGTCTGTATACGCACGGTCAAAACAATATATGCTGTCCGGTTTAATATTTAATTTATCCTTAGCTATTCTTATATCAGAAATATTCCCTTCAGTTATCACTG
>JYNY01000300.1 GCA_000954095.1 Candidatus Omnitrophus magneticus
GGTACAATCCTTTCTGTCAGTCGCTTCTTTTTTAGCAACCTCAAACTCGAAATCAAGATGGCTGTCCCGCCTTCTCATTAAAAAAATCAACCGCGCCACATCAACGCCAATCTCCTCAATGATTTCCCTTAAAGAAATAAATTCCGCTCTACGTGTAGACATGGAAACCGCTACACCATTTCGAAGCAGTGTAGCCAACTGAACTATAAGAATATCTATAGAGGATTTATCATATCCCATAGCAGAAACAGCCGCTTTCATTCTGTTTATATATCCATGATGATCCGGCCCTAACAAGTCAATAATTTTCTCAAACTTCCGTAAATATTTATCTTTATGATACGCTATATCCGGCGCTAAATATGTATACGAACCATCGCTTTTACGAACAACCCGATCCTTATCATCTCCAAATGCCGTTGACTTAAACCATTTAGCTCCGTCTTGTTCATAAAGATAGCCGGCTTTTTCCAGCTCTTCTAAAGTGCGTTCGACAATTTTTCTTTCCTCAAATTCTGCTTGGCTTGTCCATACATCAAAATGAACCCTAAAATCTTCAAGGTCTTTTCTAATAAGATTCATTATGCTTTCTACTGCGTATTTTCTAAAAAAATTACTAGTTTTTTCTGTTTCTTCTAAAAACATTTCCCCGTGTTTTTCTTTTATTTCTTTAGCAATATCAATAACATATTCCCCGACATACCCGTCCTCCGGCAAACTATCCTCTTTCCCGCATAAATTCCTATACCTAATTTCTAGCGACTTTCCCAGCATATTAATCTGCCTGCCGCAGTCATTAAGATAATATTCTGTTGTCACGTCATATCCATTAAATTTTAATATTCGCGCTAAAGCATCGCCTATCGCGGCTTGTCTCGCGTGCGCAATCGTAAGAGGTCCTGTAGGATTCGCTGAAACAAATTCTATATTAACTCTCTTCCCGCCAAAGTCGCTATTCTGCCCAAACTTTTCTTTATTCTTAAATATTTCCAAAAGAATATTTTCATAATATTTATCAGAAAGCCAAAGATTAATAAACGCGCCTTTTACTTCAATACCGTCGATAAAAGAATTAATGTCGCTTCTCTGATTAAATATTTTTTTTATTTTTTCACTGATATGTTGAGCTAAAATGACAGGATTTGCTTTTACTTGTTTTGCTAAAACCATAGCGATATTGGAAGTGATATCCCCATGAAGTTTTTCTTTTGGGGCATCGAGGGAAATAAGAGAAGAAGAAATATCCGCACGACAAGCGGACTCTTCCGCGAAATATTGGTTTATGCCTTCGCTGAAGATTTGGATAATTTTTTCTTTAAAGTTTTTTTCAAGCATTTTTCATTAATTTCTTCTCTTGGAGCAGAGAGCCACAACCGTTCTATCCCATAAAAATTGCGCGCGTCTTTATAAAAAACATGCGCTATTACATCTCCCGCGTCAACCAATGTCCAAGAAGGATTATTTTTCCCCTCTAGGCGAGCGTTTTGCTTCCAGTTAACGGACAGCTCTTCGTCTATGGCTTTTGCTATTGACTGAACTCTTTTAGATGAACCAGCAGTAATCAACACAAAATAATTAAAAATATTAGCGGATTTGGTTAAATCTAAAACAAGAATATCTTCGCCTTCTTTTTCAAGCGCAACCCTAGCTATTGCATGCGCCTTTTCTAAGGCTAAATCTTTAATTTTTCTTTTTACCACAGATTACCTTTAGGTATAAAACATTGTAGGGACTCGATAATTTCGTGCCCCTACAATTTAATATCCTTTTAATAATTAAAATTCTTATTTACCCAATATGCGATATAAGCCTGTGCCGCAACTATTACAAGACCCTTTAATTGCTTTACGGCCGTTTTTCATAGTAACTTCCTGTGGGCTTTTCATTTCTTTCTTAGTTTTACATTTTACGCAATACGCCTCTGCCATACTCCACCTCCAAGTATAAAATAACAAATTCTCCTTACAAACAATGAAAATAAGTTTATCATACTCTCTTTAAAAGTCAAGAACCTTTCCTTGCAAAGAAATTTTTAGCATAAAAAAAACGGCTCACCAAAAAGGTGAGCCGTTTTCCCTCCCTGATCTCTTGCTTAAAAATAATTAGAAGTTAAGAGAAACAGATCCAACGACATCTGTAGCAACATCATCTTGGCTGTTAGCAAAATGATCGCCTGGGAAGAACCATGCTGTCAAAAGACCAAACTGCACATCTTCTGTGTAATCCCAAGTCAATGTAATATCTGCTTCACTACCAAGGTATTGCTCTTCATTCTGATTAACTACGGTTGTAGCTGACGCTTATCCTCCAGCATGTTATAAATCTCCAATATTCTTTTCTTTCCCTTTCTCCTTCCTTCTCTTCTTTCCCCTTCTCTTTTTTTTCTCTCTTTTTCCCTCTCTTTCTTTTTTTTTCTCTTTCTTCCTTTTTTTCCTCCTTTTCTTTTTTTTCCTTTCTCTTTTTTTTTTTTCCTTTGT
>JYNY01000301.1 GCA_000954095.1 Candidatus Omnitrophus magneticus
GAAGAAAGTAGTCTTGTGCAAGGATTAAACTTTGGATTTATAGAACATATATATGGCAGAGGGCTTTTTTTTTTGACATAAGGTTATAGTCGCTTCTTCGCCTGAGATAACGCTCTCTGCTTTTTTATCACTGATGGAGTAAAGTGATCTTTAGCCTCTACAAAGAGACGCGCTTCTTGAGGAGGCTAACTTCCATTTTCCGATGGTTTCGTGGAGTGTTTTGTCGCCAAGATTTATTGGGTTTAATAGTGAGAATTGTTATAACTTTATTATGTTTATTAAATGTGCTGTCCATCTCTCAGGGCCATGCCGCTGAACCTAAGAACTTCCAGTATAGAGCTAAAACCATAAGCGGTCAGGCCATGGACAAAAGTATTTATCGCCTTCACTTGACAGCAGCCATACTGCAAGAGTGCCACAGGGATTGCGCCGATTTAAGGATATTCAACGATAAGGGCGCGGAAATCCCCTATGTCATAATACATCCACTCTTCCACGGGGGACAGCCAGACCTCCGCGCCCAGGTCTTCCAGTTTATTTTCTAGGTTTTCGTTTGAGAATCTGTTGGATCTGACGAATATCTCGCCGATAACGCCTATGAGGGGGCGAGGGGTTTCTTCTTCGCGGCGTTCAACGTCTCCGAAGGCCCTGCGTATGTCTTTTAGTACATCATCAACGTCGCCATTTTTCGCTCTCAACGTGTTGTACAGGTCCATTAGGTACTTGTCGTACAACTGATCGCATTGACCTGGATGTTTCTCATAGGGCCTTGTCTCGTGGAGACACTTTATAAGCAGTTCGGTGGCTACGATGCCCTGCCAGGTTCTTTTTGAGAAATCGCTTCCTACCAGGCCCAGGTCTTTGTAGAAGGTCTCGTCCTGAACGGGAGAAAACAACTGTATGTCGTCAAGGCCCATTTTATCCAGCACATGTCTTTGAAACACATTGTATTGTCCGAATCGGCAGGGGCCGGTGCCAGAGGGCATGAAAAACACAGACCTCGCTCTATCGAAGTCCGGGGAGGCGGCCTTTTTTACGATATCTCCGGTGGTGACTATGCAGGGGTAACACTCCTTGCCTGACACATGGCGTCTGCCATCTTCTATGGCGTCCAGGTCTGTTTCCGGGAGGACTTCGGCCTTTAGGCCGCAATATTCGAGGCTTGCCGCCAGGGCGAAGGCGTGATCCGACATGCGTGGGAAGTACACTGTCGTATCTCGGTCAATTTTGGGGAATGTATTTCTTCTGGGCGCCTTGCCGCACGAGTGTTCTTCTCGGTTTCCTATGCTGTCAAGAAAGGCCTCGCATCTGGTTATAGCCCCCGCGTCGGCGCTGTGTTCGTCTATCTCCAGGTGTAGAAACGCCTTATCCCCCATTTCTTCTTTAAAGTACTTGAGGATAAAAGAATCCGGGCCGCAGTTGAAGTTCCCTATGTATATGGGATATAGGAGGGGATTATTTTTTGTGTACCTGGCCGCTTTCAGGATATTCTGACCACTTCTCCAGTACATATCAGCCCATACGTCCTGGATGTCAATATCTTTTAAGGGAAGCATGTCCATGGGGATGGATCGCACGTTTAGGGAGGCGAGTTTTTTGGGTATTTTCAGGTTTATGCCGTTGTCAAAGGAGTTATAGGCCCTGCCGATTATGACGATGGTTCTTTCTGTTATGGAGTCCAGTGCTTCCTTGCCTTTTTCTCTGAGCTTCTTTCTGAATTCCAGTTGTGCCAGGGCCGCTTTTTTCAGCGCCTCTTTTAGTTCTTTATCGCCCACGCCGAATCGCTTGAAGGCCCCCTTGAGCTCTTTAAAGAGATGTTTTTCGTCGCGAGTGAAGTCCACTATGGGGCTTATTATGTCGGCGTCGCCAAAGGCGGCCTTTGCCATGTAGGGGATGGTCTGGGTGTAAGGGCATGGAGAGCTTTTAGCGAAGTCGTCGCCAGGGTTGCTCATATTAACAAAAGACGGCATTAGCAATGTCTTAACGCCCTCTTCGAGGAGGTATTTGACATGGCCGTGAGCGACCTTTACGGGAAAACATGACTCGGACAGCACTGTCTCGACGCCCAGGTTTACTACCCGCCTGTTTGTCTTCGGGGAAAAGACCACGTCAAAGCCCAGGGAGGCCACCAAGGTCGTCCAGTAGGGCATAAACTCATGCATGTAAAATATGTAAGGTATGCCGACAGCGGCGCCGCCCCGTGAAGGACGCTGGCCGCTTTGCTCACACGAGCGGGTTTTTTCTTCGTAGGGTTTCCAGAGCAGTTCTTCCCTGAAGGCGAAGAGGTCTTCAATTGGCGACTGTTCTTTTTTATTTATGTCGTATTTTTCGCATCTGCCGCCGTAGAAGAGTTTATCTTTTTCTCCTTCTATTTTTACCTGGTTGATTTCGCATACGTTGGGGCATCCCTTGCACTCGAAAGAGGAGACGTTATACGGGTGATCGGCTATGGCGAACCCCTTGAACCTTGAGACTTGGTCTCCATTTTTTGAGGCCACATAGTCTCTAGCGATAAGGGCCATGCCTATAGCCCCTGTGACCTCATGATTTGGGGGCACGGTGATTTCTCGCCCAACATACTTCTCAAAGGCTGCGACCACGGATTTATTGTAAGCCGTCCCACCTTGAAAGAATATATTCTTCCCCATCTTCCTCCCCGCCACTACGCGGTTCATGTAATTTTCAACG
>JYNY01000302.1 GCA_000954095.1 Candidatus Omnitrophus magneticus
GATAGAAGGAGGGAGAGGAGAGAGAGAGAAGAAGGAGGGGGGAGAGGAGGGGGGGAAGGAGAAAGAAGAAAGGGGAGAAGGGGAAAAGGGGAAGGAAAAAAAAGGAAAGAGAAGAGGAAAGGGAAGAAAAGAGAGAGAAAAAAGAAGGGGAGGGGAGGAAAGAGAAAGAGGGGAAGAGGAAAAAAAAAGAGAGAGGGAAAGAAGGAGGGAAGAAGAAAAAAGGGAAAAGAAGGGTAGGGAGGGAAGGAGTGGGAGTTGGATTGAGTGTGAGAGAGTTCGTCTGATTTTTTCAGGAAGGAGACTGACGGTTCGAGAGACATAGAATA
>JYNY01000309.1 GCA_000954095.1 Candidatus Omnitrophus magneticus
TAACATTTTTGGAGTGATTCCCTTTATTTTTTTAGACGTTTACCGGACAGGATTGCCCCAAAATCAAAAAAATTTAAAAATATTGCCTTCTTGCGATTTTTTTTCAACTAATATATCTAAAAATTCCCTATAATTTTTTCTTCCATTATGCTATTATTAGTAAGTTTACTGCTCCTCATTAAAAAAGTAGACTCCTATTCGCAAATAATTACCAAATGATGGGCATTTAACAATTCGAAATTTATAGGGATGTTGAAGGGAATTTTATTATAATGAAAAAGGTTTGGAAGTTAAAAGAACCTGATTATAAAGGTCAAAAACGCATTTCATCTGATTTAGCTGTTACGCCTACCATCGCGCAAATTCTTATTAATAGAGGAATTTCCAATTCATCTGACGCGCATTCTTTTTTATTTGGCGACATCTCCTCATGCCATAACCCATTTCTTTTAAAAGATATGGATAAAGCGGTTGAACGAATTAAAAAAGCTTTAGCTAAAAAAGAAAAAATGCTTATTTACGGCGACTTTGATGTTGATGGAGTAACTTCTTTAGCGCTTCTTTCTCTTGTTTTTAAAGAAATCGGCGCGGTATTTGAAACTTTTATTCCCAACAGACTTGAAGATGGTTACGGCTTAAATATAAGCGCTGTTAATCTAGCTAAAGAAAAAGGCGTCAAACTTCTGATTACAGTTGACTGCGGAATAAATTCTTTTAAAGAAGTTGAATATGCTAATAGTATCGGGTTAGATGTCATTATTACAGATCATCATGAAGTTAGAACCGGCAATATCCCTCCGGCATTAGCCGTTGTCAATACTCATCAACCTGCATGTTCATATCCTTACAAAAATCTAGCAGGCGTGGCTGTAGCATATAAACTTGCCCGCGGGCTTCTGCGCGGCAAAGAAGAAAAAGTTGATGAACATTTAGATTTAGTTGCATTAGGAACAATAGCTGATGTCGCGCCGTTAACAGGAGAAAACAGAATCCTTGTGAAAGAAGGATTAAAAAAATTAAGTAGCGCTAATAAATATGGAATTAAAGCGCTTATGGATGTCGCTAAAATAAAAAGCGAAAGTCTTAATTCACGGCATGTGGCATTTATTTTAGCGCCTAGAATAAACGCAATGGGCAGAATGGGTGCCGCGGATTTAGCTTTAGAATTATTGGTATGTAAAGATAAAAATAGGGCGTATGAATTAGCAGAAATACTTGAAAAAGAAAATCGCAACAGACAAAACATAGAAAAAGCGTTATTCGCTAAGGCTATTGAGTTACATCAAAAAGTAGGGTCTCAAAAAGATAATGTTATTATTTTAGCCGAAGAAGGCTGGCATCCGGGAGTTTTGGGTATTGCGGCGTCTCGAATGACTGAAAATTATAATATGCCTACTATACTAATTTCTCTTAACGGTGAAAACGGCAGAGGGTCAGGAAGAAGCATTAACGGTTTTAATCTTTTTGAAGCCTTAGAAAAAACAGGCGAACATCTTATTGATTTTGGAGGACATTCAGCGGCATGCGGAATCAAAATAGAAAAAAAGAATTTAGATAATTTCAAAAAAGCGATAAACGCGCTATCATCCTTAAATACAACCGACACTAACAATATCACACAAGAAATTTCAATAGATTTAGTCCTTCCGTTTTCCGCTATAGGCGCAAAACTTATAAAAGAATTAGAACTTCTCATGCCTTTTGGTGAAGGGAATGAAGAACCTTTATTTGTCACGCGCGGCATGAAAGTCAAAAATATTCCGCGGGCCATCGCTAAAGACGGATTCAAATTTCTTGTTATGTGTGGCAATCTTTCTTGTGAAGCAATTACATTTAAAAAACACGGCATTATAAAACCTTCTAAAAATGATGTGGTAAATATCGCGTACTCCTTATCGCTTAATACATGGGCGGGAATAGACACAGTACAAATGAATATAAAAGATTTAAATGTGCTTTCAAAAAGCGTTTCGTTAACTCAAAAGGATTCGCCGTATTCTTAATTTTAGCTAACATTATTTTAAAATTTATTTAAGGAATACCAGAGAATAAAGGGAGGAAATAAAAATGACAACTAAAACTAGTATTAATTTCGACGGGCCCGACGCGGAAGAAAAAACATACGCGGTTTTCTCGTATCTCGGAATTTTATGCTTTATACCGTTTTTTACAATGAAAGATAAAGAATATGTCATGTTCCACGCTAAACAAGGGCTTATATTGTTTATCATTGAATACGCGGCAAGCCTTGTACAATATTTTCCGGGTGTAGGGTTATTCCTACGCGGCATAATAATGTTTATTTGCGTTGTTTTGTCAATCGCCGGCATTCTTCATAGTATTATCGGCAATAAATGGGAAATGCCTGTTATCGCGGATTGGGCAAAAAGTATTAAAGCATAATTAAAGGTTTTTTTGTGAATTTTTTAGCGATATTAACAATACTAATAACAATGTTAGGAGCTTTTTTCTACGGCAACGGAATAATTACATTAAAGTCCTCTCCTTCATTCATTGGGGCTAAAACACCAGAAATAAAGCCGTTAGTAACTAGTAACGATATCTCAAAAACAGACAAATACGAATTGGCAAATGAAAACATTGCTGTTGAAAAATTAAGATTTGTTTTAGGAACACCGAACGGAATGACTGATTGGGAAGAAAAAGCTTTAGCTAAAAAAACAAGCTCCTATATTTTATCAGAATTTGAAGGCAAACCCTGCGTTAAAGGCGTAAGCGAAAACGGCGCTTCGAGTATGATAAAAAAATGCGACATTCCCAGAACAGTCGCGAATTTCGTATCATGGAATTGGTTTGTTGAAAAGTTTCCTGAACGAAAAAAAGAAGAAAGACTTAACACTAAAGAAGAATTTGATTTCGCGGGGCAAGTCTACTTAGTATTTTATTCAAAATTTTTTCTTAAAACAAAAGCAATACAATATGTTTGGACGGAAACACTTCCGGTAGAAACTATCTCAGATAATCCTTATACGAACAATGTTAAAATTATTGTTCTAGAATCCGGTAAAAGCGAAACATGGAAGCATGAACACAGAAATTTCGTGAAAGACTATGAAATGCTTTTCGAAGAAAAAATGGATACACATATACAGGCAGTGGCATTTATGACAGATTCTGACAGCACAGGGTCAACTGCCATCGCTTATTACGGCGATTTTACTTTTGAAACTGAAGAGTTAAAACAAATCTATAATAAAAAAGACATCGCCGACATTACGGATGATAGTAATAAAAATAACAAAATAGATACCAATAATGAAAATGGATTTTCAGAATGGTTTATTAATACTTTTTTTAGAAAAGGAGAAGAATAAAAGTGGAAGATTTAAAACTTTTAAATAAAAATTTACGGATAAGATATCTATTAACCCTAATTCTCTCAATGATAGTGCCGGTAATTTTTGTAGGTGTTTGCCTTTATTATTTGATGTTGTCCATATGGGCAGAAGAAATGATTCTGCCGGATATAATTTCAAGAGATTTACTCCCTGTGATAGAACGAATAAACCTTCAAATTTTAATAGGACTGCCTCTACTTTTTATTATAATGATAGTTTGGGCAAGCATATTATCTTACCGCATGTTAAAACCTTTGGAACATCTTGAAGAAGATTTAAAAAAAATAAGTGAAGGAGACTATTCTGTCCGTATTGATATCAACGAAGACCATGATTTAAAACCTGTGGCTGATATTGTGAATAATTTAGTTACTCAGCTTGAAGAATATAAAAAAATGAAAAACACGGCAAAATAAGATACAATTTCTTTTTATATTTTGGGTGGGCTTGAGAAATATTTAAAATTGCCGTGAAATAAAAAATATCTCGTGATGGAAATACCGAAGAAAAAAAGGATAAATATGCCAATTCATAAAACCGCTATTATAGATAATTCTTCTCATATCGATTCTCTTAGCGATATAGGCCCTAATGTAATTATTGAAGAAAATGTCACAATTAACGCGCATGTAAAAATAATGGCTAACGCGTATATCGGCAAAGGTACGACTATAGGCGAAGGCACAGTAATTCATATCGGTGCCGTTATCGGGCATGACCCGCAAGATTTTTCCTACAAAGGAGAAAATACCTACACAATAATAGGTAAAAACAATATAATCCGCGAATATGTTACAATCCATCGCGGCACAGGAGTAGACTCTAAAACAATCATAGGCGATAATAATTTTATTATGGTACAAGCGCATTTAGGCCATAATTGCCATATAGAAAATAATGTTATTATCGCTAACAGTGCTCTTCTAGCCGGATATGTTAAAGTTGAAAGCGGCGTTTTTATCTCCGGCAATGTTGTTTTTCATCAATTTTGCAGAATCGGCAGAAACGCGATGATCGGCGGATTTACAGGCGTTAACAAAGACGTCCCGCCGTTTATGCTTGTCCGCGGGCCGTCAGCCGTAAGGGGCCTTAACCTTGTCGGACTTCGCCGGATGAAAATGCCTATTGAAATTATTAGAGAACTTAAAGAAGCGCATCGCCTGCTGTTTAGAACTGATATGCGTCAGGAAGACGCGATCTCTGAAATAAAATCGAAACTTTTTTCAGACGAAATAAAACATCTCGTAAAATTTATTGAGGAATCTAAGCGGGGAATATGTAAATATAAATATCAAAAAGATGAGTTTTTTGAATAACTTTTAAAAATAAATATTATAAACAAGGAGGAAAAACATGGCTGAAAAAGAAAAAAAGAATACTAATAATCTTATGGAAAAATACGGCCCCGCGCTAAAAAAATTCGGACAAGATTTAAGCGAGGCGGCAAAAAAAGGTGAAGAAAGTTTTTCAGTGTTATCGCAAACAGTAAAAATGCAACTTGATATCTTAGGCGTTACGTTTCAAAAAGAAAAATTGTATTATGAAATCGGAAAAGAAGTCGCCAATAAATTATTGACCGATACTTTAGATGTTGAAGATCTTGGCAAATACAAGAAAGAACTTATTAAACTTCAGCTTGTAAGTAAAAAAAAGAAAGAAGCTATCGCGAAAATAAATGCTTCTAAAAAAAATAATTCTAAACCGGTAAGTCCTGCCGCCGCGAAACCGGAAACGGCAACAACAAAACCCGCGGCCGGAAAAATAAACTCAAAAAATAAATCTATTAAAAAATCAATTGAAACAAACGGAGCGGATAAAGATGAATAAATTTTTCAAAATAAAAAATTAAAATTATTCAATTTTTAAATATTCCTTTTCTATTTTCATATACGGTGGTGGGCGTAAATTAATTTACGCGATAATAAGGAGGATTTATGAAAAAGGTCACGGCAATTGTACTATTATGTTTTTTCGCGGGAGCATCTATTCTTCAAGCTGATATAAATAGCGGAAAAACCGTTGTGGATTACAAATTCAAAAAACTTGTAAAAAATTTATATGACAAAACTACTATTCTTGAAACACAAAGACAACTTGCCACTTATGGCAAATCCGCTCTTCCTTTTGTCGCGCCTCTTTTAGCTGATCAAAACAATGAAGATGTGCGGGTAGCCGCGTTGTGGCTGATTGGAAACGCCGGCGATGCCTCATATGAAGATAATGTTATCCCTATGCTCACAGACAGAGAAAATAGAGTCCGTAGAGAAGCCGGCCACGCATTAAGTAAAATCGGAACACAAAAATCAATCGCCGCGCTTAAAAATGCTATTAACGATAATGACGCGGAAGTAAGATTTTACGCGATGAAAGCATTTTCCCGCGTAGCAACACAAGAAGAAATCCCAATTTTAATTAATGCTATTTCTGATTTTGACGCGCGCGTCAGAAAATTCGCCGTAATAGCGCTTGGAAGGCTTAAAAGCAAGGAAGGATTATCTCAAATAGCCGCACTTAAACAAGACTCTGACTCGGGAGTGAGATTTGAGGCAGTACGCGCATTAGGAGAAATAGGTGGTATAGATACTCTTATGGCTATCACCCCATTCGCCGGAGACCCTGAAATAGATGTTAAGGTAATGGCTGTTAATAGTATCGCTAAAATAGACAATACTGCGGCTGATACCATCCTCGAAGATTTATCGGGAGCAACCGATCCTCGCGTAGCCAGTACTGCGATTCGTTTTCTTGGAGAAAGAAAAAGCTCAAACGCTCTTTTAGTTGCCCGTAAATATATCGGTGATGAACATATGGAAGTAAGACTCGCTTCTATTGAAGTTTTCAAATCTTTAGGTACTAAAGAAGAAAGAAAATATCTTGAACCATTATTGACTTCCGAATCATCTGAAGTAAGGAAATACGCACAAGTCGCTATCGAAACATTAGACGCGAGAATTTAAAAGTAAAGGCGATAAGCAAAAACTATAGGCTTTAGAATAAAATCTTACCCTGTAGGAAATACGGCTTATCGCCTTATTTTTTCGGGAGACAAATAACTATGACAAACGAAAACAATCAAACATCTAAATATTCAGCCGTAAAAATATATATTTTTATAGTTGACCTTATTTTATCTTTTTTAGGCATTGTGATTTTTCAATTTTTTTTGTCGCGTACTATAAGTAATTATTCGTTACATTATGGCAATAATTTTTACTGTTCAACTGCTTTATATCTATCGTATTTCATGTATTTCATGTATTTTATCTCATTCCCTATACGTTTCGGCAGTTCTTTTCTTGTTGAAAAAAAATTCGGACTTTCAAATCAAACGTTAAAAGCATGGATTTATGATGAAATAAAATCCATAATTTTAACATTTATCATTTGTCTTTCGGCGGGAGAAATATTTTATCTTATACTGCGAAACTTTAAATTATGGTGGCTTATAATTTCTATTATATGGATTATCTTTTCAATAGTATTCGCTAAAATTTTTCCAGTAGTAATAGTCCCGCTGTTTTTCAAATATCTTCCACTGGATAATCCTGAATTAAAATCTAAAATTTTCGCACTGGGTAAAAAATCCGGAATAAAACTTTTAGATGTATCAAAAATAAACCTCAGCAGTAAAACAAAAAAAACAAATGCCGCTCTTGTCGGATTAGGCGGAACACGGAGAATTATTTTAGCGGACACTCTCACTGACAAATTTACTACCGATGAAGTTTTATCAGTCGTAGCCCATGAGTTCGCGCATCATAAATACGCGCATATGAGTAAACTTCTAATATTTATAAGCGCCGCTACAATTTGTTCATTCTTTTGCGTTTCACTTGTTATTGAAAAAATTTCAGTACTCATAGGAGCTGTCAATATATACGATTTATATCTTTTCCCTATGTTATTATTGTTTATAACTTGTTTTAATCTTCTGATACAGCCTATTTTTAACGCTTTTTCACGAATATTGGAACGATCAGCTGACGAATTCGCTTTAATGGTTACAGATGACCCCGCGAGTTTTATTTCTATGATGGAAAAACTCGCGTTATCTAATTTGTCTGAAAAATCTCCGTCGTTATTAAAAAAAATTTTATTTTATGATCATCCGCCTATAGCGGAAAGAATAATGCTGGCTCAAAAATATAGTGTTCACTAAGCGGTTTATAATTGTCCCTGTCATTCCTGCGCAAGCAGGAATCCATACAGGTTGCATAAGATTTCAGAAAAA
>JYNY01000303.1 GCA_000954095.1 Candidatus Omnitrophus magneticus
GAGAAAATCGGAGAAAACGACTACTACGTCTCTTATAAATTGAGTAAGGAGTATTATTTACCTCATTTTTACGCGCCTAGCAAGGTAATTAAATCGAACAAGGATCAAGGCTTTTTGCCGGATATACTGTCAATGGACGAAAATCCTTTACTCTTAGCCGTGTATTTTGATAATCAGAATATTGGCAAGGAGAAAAGTTCATTTTTGCCGGATGAGCCTAATAATATGGTAAGAAAAGCCTTGGAACTCAGCTTTGGCAAAGAATTTGAGGGTTCTGAACTATATGAATACAATATGGGTGATACTCCTGTCATAGAGTATAAAAAGATAAACCCGACAAAGTACAGAGTCAGAATTCATGAGGCTAGAGGTCTGTTTCATCTTGTATTTTCAGAGAGCTTTAGAACTGATTGGAAGGCATATCTAACACCTAACGCACTTATGGCAAAAAACGACATTAATATAGATGAGGCACTAAAGAGGTATAAAATTTTAAACAACCGAATATCTGACCAGGCGACGGGCGATGATGTACGCTCATATTTAAACAAAGGTTGGATAACGAGCTTGAGTGCTGGCGCTGAAAAAGAAAAAATCTATACGAAATGGGTGAACTATCGACAAGAGGTTGACTACGTCGAGAAATATAGCAACGAGGCGCTTGTTGATTTCATATCCAAAAATAACCATGGAACAATCCAAAATGACAACTTGCCAGATGGAGACGTCTTTGAAACCCTTTTTAGCTTTAACCAACTTTATGAGCTTACAGAAGAAACTCATTTGAAGGCAAATGGCTACTCAAACGCATGGGCAATAAACCCAGGAATCCTGTGCAACAGTAAAAGTAGTGGAAACACTTCCTGCCTAGCCAATCCTGACGGCACATTCGATTTCGAGATAATAGTAGAGTACTATCCTCAGAGACTATATTATATAACCCTTACGATCAGCCTTACGGTTGTGTTCATACGCATTGCACAGTGGCTCGCCACTTTAGAAGGGATGCTCACCACTTTAGCAGGGTGGCTCATCCCCCAACTCCGCAACAGAAAAGCAAAGACACTGGTGCCAGATGAAGAAGAGACTGGATATACTGGTGTTTGAGCGCGGTTATGCCGTGTCGAGAGAACGAGCTAGCGCCATTATCATGGAGGGTAACGTATTGGTTAATGGTGTAGCAGAGATAAAGGCAGGAACAAAATTTAAAGACGACGCGGTAATAGAACTCAAAAATAGCGTACACCCCTATGTGAGCAGAGGTGGACTAAAACTGGCCCATGGCCTGAGAGAATTTGGCGTCATCGCGGCGGGTAAAACGGCCATGGATGTTGGGGCCTCGACGGGAGGTTTTACCGATTGCCTATTGCAAAATGGGGCTGCCCGCGTATACGCCATTGACGTGGGTTACGGTCAGCTCGCCTGGAAACTCCGAAAAGACCCGCGAGTCATCCCAATTGATAGAACCAATATTCGCTGGATTTTTG
>JYNY01000304.1 GCA_000954095.1 Candidatus Omnitrophus magneticus
ATACAACTGGTTTTTGTATGCCTGAAAGACATTATATGATTGACCCTTTGCGCAACCAAAAAATCATATTCGATTTAATAGAGAAGACGCAATACTTCACAATCCACGCGCCGAGGCAGACTGGGAAAACAACACTTTTACATGAATTGGCGCATAGATTAAATAAAGAAGGAAATTATATTTCAGTAGTGTTTTCCGTAGAGTCCGCGGGGTATAGGTCTATAACTGAAGAAACCGCGAATAAAAAAATTATTAATTCTCTTTACAGTTCAAGCGGCCAATATCTCAATAAAAAAAATTGTCCAATCCCGCCTGAAAAATATACTAAAGATTTAACATTAGAAAATTACTTAATAGATTGGGCTATTTCTCAAACTAAACCAATAGTTTTATTATTGGATGAAATAGATTCATTATATGACGATGTTTTAGTGTCAGTTCTTAGGCAGTTACGAAATGGATTTCAAATAAGACCAAAACGATTTCCTTCAACCGTGGCGCTTGTGGGATTAAGAGATGTTCGGGAATACAAAACAAAAGTTCGTCCGAGTGAAGTGTCTCTAGGCTCAGGCTCGCCCTTTAATATCAAAGCTGAATCAATTCTTTTGGGAACATTCACAAAAGAAGAAATAACTGAATTATACAGTCAGCACACAAAAGATACAGGGCAGATATTTTTAAAAGAAGTAGTAGATAGAATTTATGAATTAACCGGAGGCCAGCCGTGGCTGGTAAACGCTATAGCGAGAGAAATAGTAGTAAAAATATTAAACGAAGATTTTACAAAAAAAATAACTCTAGATCATGTTGAATCCGCGAAAGAAAATATAATACAAAGACGCGACACGCATTTAGATAGTTTAATAGATAAACTGAAAGAGGAGCGGGTAAAAAATATAGTAAGCGCTATTATAAATGGAGACGGAGTTTTGTTTGACAACTATGACGATTCGCTTCTATATTGCCGAGATTTAGGGATTATAAGCGAAACAAAACCTATAAGAATAGCTAATGAAATATACCGAGAAATAATTCCGAGAGTTTTAAATAGAAATTTGCAGGATAGTATTGAAGAAGAAGGCGAAACTAAATGGTATATAAAATCCAACGGTAAACTTGATATGGATAAATTATTAAAAGCTTTTCAAGAATTTTACAGTGAAAATTCTGAAGTTTGGCTTGAAAGATTTGATTATAAAGAAGCAGGCCCGCATTTACTTTTAATGGCGTTTTTGCAGAGAGTAATAAACGGCGGCGGCAGGATAAATCGCGAAATGGCAGTTGGAACAGGACGAACTGATTTACTTATAGAATTTAACGGAGATAAATTTGTTTTAGAATTAAAGTTAAAAAGAATGCCGTCCGCGAGACAAAAAGGCTTAGATCAAATCTCCCGCTATCTAGACACCCTCGGCATGACTAAAGGATATCTTATTTTATTTGAAATAAAACCTTCCAGTATTATTCCATGGGAAACCCGCGTTAAATGGGAAGATATTTCTCATCAGAATAAAAATATTACTATCGTGGAAATGTGAGACAACTTGTTGTTTGATTTATAAATAAAAATAAAATTGGAGGAAATTTTAAAATGAAAAGTAAACGATATTTTAATACAACTGGTTTTTGTATGCCTGAAAGACATTATATGGTTGACCCTTTGCGCAACCAAAAAATCATATTCGATTTAATAGAGAAGACGCAGTACTTCACAATCCACGCGCCAAGGCAGACAGGAAAGACTACGCTTTTACATGAATTAGCGCATAGATTAAATAAAGAAGGAAATTATATTTCAGTAGTGTTTTCGGTAGAGTCCGCGGGGTATCGGTCTATAACTGAAGAAACCGCGAATTTAAAAATAATAAATTCTCTTTATGAATCATGCGAGTTATTTATTTCTAAGGAGTTATGGCCGAAAAAGTCGCTAGCAGATGAAAAGTGTTCTTTACAGACTTATTTAAATAATTGGGCGGGTTCTCAAAAAAAACCAATAGTTTTATTATTAGACGAAATAGATTCGTTATATGATGACGTATTAGTATCAGTGCTAAGACAACTACGTAATGGTTTTCAAGGAAGGCCAAAACATTTTCCATCAACCATAGCCTTAGTAGGAACAAGAGATGTTCGGGAATATAAAACAAAAGTCCGTCCGAGTGAAGTGTCTCTAGGCTCCGGTTCGCCCTTTAATATAAAAGCGGAATCAATTCTTTTAGGAACATGGACAAAAGAAGAAATAGCTGAATTATACAGTCAGCACACAAAAGATACAGGGCAGATATTTTCAAAAAAAGTAATAGATAGAATCTATGAATTAACCGGAGGCCAGCCGTGGCTGGTAAACGCGGTAGCGAATGAAATAGTGGAGAAAATATTAAAAAGTGATTACACAAAAAAAATAACACTCGCTCACGCGGAAGAGGCGAAAGAAAATCTAATCGCGCGCAGAGACACGCATTTAGATAGTTTATTAGATAAACTGAAAGAACCCAGAGTTAAAAACATTGTCAGTGCTATTATAAACGGCGATTCTCTTGTGTATGACAACTTCAATGATGATCTTAGGTATGTTATAGATTTAGGAATTATCCGCAAAGAAAAATATGACATAATTTTTTCAAATGAAATATACCGAGAAATAATTCCTAGAGTTTTAAACTTTTCTATGCAAGAAAACATTAGAGAAGAAGGCATGACTTCTTGTTACATAAAACCTGACGCTAAGCTTGATATGGATAAACTATTAAAAGCGTTTCAAAAATTTTATCGCCGTAATAGTGAACATTGGCTAGAAAGATTTGATTATAAAGAAGCTGGACACGGGCTTCTTTTAATGGCCTTTTTGCAGAGAGTAATCAATGGAGGCGGCAGAATTGATCGTGAAATGGCGGTTGGCCGAGGACGAACAGATTTAACCATTGAATTCGCCGGCGAAACATTTGTTTTGGAACTAAAATTAAAAAGAGACAGCGATAGTAAAGAAGATGGCCTCGACCAAATTTCACGCTACCTTGACACACTCGGCATGACAAAAGGGTATCTTATTTTATTTGAAATAAAACCTTCCAGTATTATTCCATGGGAAACCCGCGTTAAATGGGAAAATGTTTCTCATCAGAATAAAAAAATTACTGTTGTGGAAATGTGAGATAGCTTATCGTTTGATTTATAAATAAACATGGAATGAATATGGAGGATTTTAAAAAATGAAAAGTAAACGATATTTTAATACAACTGGTTTTTGTATGCCTGAAAGACATTATATGATTGACCCTTTGCGCAACCAAAAAATCATATTCGATTTAATAGAGAAG
>JYNY01000305.1 GCA_000954095.1 Candidatus Omnitrophus magneticus
TTTTCGTGAAATCTCTTTTTAATTTTGTTTCCACTATTTCATTAGCTACCGCGTTCACTAGCCACGGCTGGCCTCCGGTTAATTCATAAATTCTATTTATCATTTCTTTAGAAAATACTTGCCCTGTATCTTTTGTGTGCTGGCTGTATAATTCTGTTATTTCTTCTTTTGTCCATGTCCCTAAAAGAATTGATTCAGCTTTGATATTAAAGGGCGAGCCTGAACCTAATGACGCTTCACTCGGACGGACTTTTGTTTTGTATTCACGAACATCTCTTAATCCCACAAGTGCCACGGTTGAAGGAAATCGTTTTGGTCTTATTTGAAATCCATTTCGTAACTGCCTAAGAATTGACACTAAAACATCGTCATATAATGAATCTATTTCATCCAATAATAAAACTATTGGTTTAGGCTGTGAACTTGCCCAATCTATTAAATAATTTTCTAATGTTAATTTTTTTTTATACTTTTCCGGTTGCGGCGGACAATTCTTCTTATTAAGATATCCCGCGCTGGCATTATAAAGAGAATCAATTATTTTCCTGTTTCCAATTTCTTCAGTTATAGATCTATACCCCGCGGACTCTACGGAAAACACTACTGAAATATAATTTCCTTCTTTATTTAATCTATGCGCCAATTCATGTAAAAGTGTAGTTTTCCCAGTCTGCCTCGGCGCGTGGATGGTGAAGTATTGTTCTTTTTTAATAAGGTCAAAAATATTTTTTTGATTACGTAAAGGATCTATCATGTAATGTATTTCAGGACGGCAAAAACCTGTTGTATTAAAGTATCTTTCGTTAGCCATTTAAAAATCCTCCATGTTTTATGGTTTGTGTTACAAATATTTTTAGATTATAACAGATATCGCTAAGAAACAGAAACATGAAACACTGCTCGGGATTCGCGCGGCATGAAAAAAATTTCATTTTTTTTATTTTTTACGCGCACCCAACATGTTCAAAAAAAGGCTTTTTTAGCCGTATACAATTATAGCGCGCCGGCTAAAAAAGCCCATGCCGCGCGCGGGCCCTTTTTTTTTAGCCAAATTCCCATCGCGCCCCCTAAAAAAGTCATAAAAACTCGCCCTGCCACCACGCACCGTAAGTTAAGAAGAAAATATTTAGTTTTTTGTCTATTGTTTTTAAAAATTTTTTATGTTGCAATATAAAAATGTTATTTAGTTAGGTCTTTAAATTGCTATTTTTTATTATTTTTTAAAAATTTTAACACCATGGGAGGTTTAAAATGGAAACGCGAAAAGAAATGTTTTTGGTTAGGTTAGGAAAATTTGTTTGGGTTAAAGTAGTAGCAGTTATTGTTGCCGGATTATTTCTATATCAAGATATAGTCTGGGCAGGAGGAGAAGAAGTTTTATCTAAAGCATTTTCTCCGCAGGCCGCGGGGCTGGGCGCGCCGCTCGCGCAAGTTGAGAGGGCGAATAGAAATATTGAT
>JYNY01000306.1 GCA_000954095.1 Candidatus Omnitrophus magneticus
TAATTCTTCTTCTTTGAAATTTTTAGTCTGTTTTTTTTCATCTGTTAGTTTGTGATTTTCATTTTTGATACCTTCTTCTTTTTTGATTTCTTTTTCTATTGCTTCTTGCGCCAGATTATTATCGGTTATGTCTTTTTCTGTATCGGTTATTGTGTTTTTGATTGTTTCTAGCGCTTGTTCTTTTTCTGTTTTTTCTTGTTTAAAATTTTTTAGCATGTCTTTTTCTTGTGACATTTTTTCAGCTAATGTTGATATATTTTTAGACAATGTTGTTAATTCCGCGTCTTGTTCTGTTTTAGTTTTTTCATGCTTTAAGAGTTCAGCGCGTTTTTCGTCTAATAATTGTTCTATATTTTTTATTTCTTGGCCTTTAGTTACTTTGATGGATTCTGTTGTTTGCAATAAGTCTAAAAGATTATTGTTTTGTTCCCAGAGGGGAGACGCCGCGCTATCGGCAGTGTTTAAATTTATTTCAATGTGATTTATTTTTTTTGACTCATCTTCCTTTTCGTTTAAGTCATCTGTTATTTTTTCTATTTTTTCTTCCAAATTTGCTTTTTTTATTTCTTTGTCATTTTTTTCTTGTTCTTTTGTTGCCAGATTATTATTAATTCGCGTTAATTCGTTTTCTTTTATTTTTTTATTTTCTATTGTAGTCTTTTCTAGTGCTTCCTTTTCTGATTTTTGTGTTGTGGACTCGGTTAATTCGTTTTTGTATTTAGTTAATAATATTTTTAATTCAGATATTTTTTCCTCTATAGTTGTATATTCGTTTTCTTTTTTATTTAGTTTTTCCGTTATTCCATTTAATTCTCTTTCATTGTTTTTTTCGGCTAGTAGGCAAGAGTCTAATTCTTCTTTTAATTTAGTAATATCTGATGTAATTAGAGATAAAGTCGCGGTGGTAGTTTCCTTATCTTTATTCTTTTGGCTGAGTTCTTCTTCTTGTCTTTTTGTTTCAGAGTGTAAGCTTGCTATCTTTTGTTCTATGCTTTTAAACGTATCTTCTTCCTGCCTTTTAATCCGGTTTATTCCTAAAAGTTCATCTTTTTTTTCTATTATTTCTCTTTTAATTTCATTTAACCGTGTATTTATATCTTTAGATTTAGACGCGGTATCTTTAATTTCGGTATAAATAATATTTTTTTCTTTTAGAAAATTTTCAAATTCTTTTTGCGGCAGATTTATTATTCTATTTTTTTCATTTGAATCTATTATTGTTAGGCGGGTAATAACAATAAGCCTTTCTTTGAAATTATTTAATTCCATTAGTATTACTGTTGCCGTTAAATTTATACTTTCTTTTCTTGTCGCATCCAGTTTTTCTTTCATATTTAATAAAATTGTTTTGAATCGTTTATCATCAGATTTTAGAACTACTGTTAATCCGGCTCCTGCTTCTTTCAATTCTTCTTCTCTTACGCCTATCCTTTTTAATCTTAAGAGATTACTTATGTGATTTGAATAGTTTTCCCCGGCCTTTTTCTTTATTTCTTCCATCCATTTTTCGTTATATGTTTCTTTTATTTCTTTTTCTATTTGTTCGATAGTTAGATTGTTTTCTATTTGATATATTTTTTCTTCTTCTTTTAACTTGTCGGTTATTGTTATTTCTTCCTGTTTTAATTTTTTAATGCCCGTGTTTATTTCATTGTGTTGCGTTTCAAAGTTGTCTATTTCAGTTTGATATGTATTCTTTATTTCGTTTGCTGTTGTTAGCGCGGTCTTATTTTCTCGCATGTCTTGATTAAATTGAGTTAAGGTAGAGTTGAGTATTTTTAATTTAGCTGTTTGTTCCGTATATTCATTTTCTTTTGCGGATAATAATAATTTTTTATTTTCTCTATTCTTTATGCTTTCGGCGTGTTGATTTTTTTTTCTTTGTTGTTCGTTTTCTAAACTACTAATAGCTTGTCCGAGTGATTCATTTTGTTTTTTATTTTCCGCTAGATTCTGTTTTGTTTCATCTATTTTTTTATTAGTATCGCCTATTAGTTCTTGTAGATTTTTAAATTCTATCCCCAAGCGGGTTAACGTTGTTCGGTTTTGTTCCATATCTTTCGTTACAGCATTTTTTTTAGCAGCTTCATCTTGTCTATCTTGGTCTCTTTCATTATTTCTTTTCCAACGCGTTTGATACTATTCGTTAATATTTCTATTTCAGATTTTAGTCCGGTTATGATTTCTTTTTTTATTTCCAATATTTTCGCGTCGATTGCTGCGGATTCTTCTTTACGAGTTGATAAATCATTTAGACGTGTATCTAGGTCATTTGTTATATGGGCAATTTCTTGTTGAATAAGTGAGAGAGTATCTTCTATTTTTTGTTTTTGTTCTTCTTGTCTTGTATTAGTTTCTGATAGTTTGTCTATTTCTTGTGATTTTAATTCTATTTTTTGGTCTATTAAATCTATATCAGATTTAATAGTAGTTATCGCGTTTTGTAAAAATTCTAAATTATTATTATTATTGGTATTTTTAAGATCATCCGCGCGTTTTTTATTTTCTTTGATATGTAATTCACTATCTTTTATTTTTTCTTCTTCTTCTTTTATTGTGCTGGTTAAATTTTCTAATTCATCCATGATAGATTTATATTTTTTACATTCCGCGTCATACTCCATTTGCGCTGTCTTTTCTTCTTCTAGAAATTGTTTTAATAAGTCCTCTTTTAGCGCGTATTCTTTTTTTGTGGTATTTAACTCTTCTTTTTTTTCTTCAAGATTTTTTTGCATGATGAATATATTCTTCGATAAAAATTTTAATTCGCTTTGAGTTGTGGAAATTTTTTCGTTAATAGTATTTAACTCTTTAACAGATTTATCTAAATTAGAAGCGATATTCTGTTTTTGTTCGCGCGCGGTGGCTGACAGCCTTTCTTGTGTAGTAATATTTGTATTAAGTGATGTGCTTACTATTTTAGCGCTATTTATTTTATTTTCTAAATTTTGTTTTTTAGTTGTTGAAAAATTTTTTTCTCTTTCTTTATTTGTCTTTGTTTTTTCGTGGTTATTTATCGCGTTTTCAGTATTTGATAAACAAGATTGTTCTTTTCCTATATTTTCTAAAAGAGAAGCGACTGCTGTTTCTTTTGATTTACGTTCGTTTTCTAATGTTTTTATTTTATCTGAGGTGAAGTTGATTCCCTTGTTTAACATATCTTCTTTTCTTTCTAATAATTCAGATTCTAATGTTAAAAATATTATTTCTTCATTCGTGATCTCCATTTTTATAGAGCGGATAGTCTCTCTTTTCTCACGCGCGGTTTGGGTAAGATTTTCTATTTCTTTTTTTTTGTTTTCCAGATTATTATTTTCGGATGTTAAATCTTTATTTATTTTATTATATTGTATTTTTTTATCAGTTAGGTTTTTTCGAGCGGTATCGTACTCGTTTTGAGCGGTAGCAGATATTTGGGTTGCTTCTTCAAATGAGTTATTTGTGGTATTCATTTCTTTTTCAGCGGCATTTAATTTTGTATTCAGTGTTTTTATATTTTTATCTATATTTGATAATAGTTCTTTTTGTGTGTTTATTTTAGATATTATTGTTTGGATTTGTTTTTTTTGTTCCAATAAATTATTTTCTTTTTTATCCATATCTTCATAGTAGGGGGTAATTTCAGATTCTTTTTCGCGCATACTTAGTATTTTTTCTTTGAGTAAGTTTAATGCGTTTTCTTTTTCTCTTTCTAATTTTTCTCTTTCCGTTGTAATAGCAGTTAATATTTTTTCTTTATTATTTTTTGTTTCATTTTTTTTGTTTAATTCTTCTTCTTTAAGATTTTTAGCCTGTTTTTTTTCATCTGTTAGTTTTTGATTTTCATTTTTGCCGCCTTCTTCTTTTATGATTTCTTCTTCTATTGTTTGTTTTGCCAGATTATTGCCGGCTATGTCTTTTTTTATTTCGGTTATTGTTTCTTCTCTTGTTGCCAGTGCGGTTTCTTTGTTTGTCTTTTCTTTTTTTAAATCTTCTAAGATATTTGTTTCTTTTATTATTTTTTCATCTAGTTCCGATATTTCTTTTATTATTTTTTCAATTTGCGCGGTATCTGTTTCTTTAGTTTTTATAAATTCCGTAAGCGTGCTATTCTTTTCATCTAAAAAGTTTTTGTTTGATATTATTTCTTGGTCTTTGTTTTCTTTTTGTTCGGTTATTTCTTGTAATAATAGAGATTCGGTATTTTTTTGCTCCAGAAATAGTGTTTGCGCGGTATATTGATTGTTCAGTTCTTCTCTTAATGCCGTGATTTTTTTACTGCTAGCTTTACGGAGTGCGTGTTTATTTTTCTTTTTTTCAAAATTATCGTTTTTTCCTTTTTGTGTGATGGCAAAAGTAGCATTAAACTCGGAAAAAGTATTGTCTATTTCGATTAACTCATTGTTGTTAATATTTATTTCGTTATTTATTTTTTCTATTTTTTCTTCCAAATTTGCTTTCTCTATTTCTTTGTCATTTTTTTCTTGTTCTTTTGTTGCCAGATTATTATTAATTTGCGCTAATTCGATTTCTTTTATTTTTTTATTTTTTATTGTAGTGTTTTCTTCTATTTCTTTTTGTAATTTTTCTTGTGTGTATTCAGTTAATGTTTTTTCATAATCAGTTAGCATTCTTTCTAATTCCGATATTTCTTCCTGTATGGTTGTATGTTGTTTTTCTTTTTCATTCAGTTCTTTCATTATTTCATTTAATTCTTTTTCACTATTTTTTTCGGCTAGTAGGCAAGAGTC
>JYNY01000307.1 GCA_000954095.1 Candidatus Omnitrophus magneticus
AGATAACATCATCGCCGCCGCTATTTTAGATAGATTATTACATCATTCTACTGTTCTCAATATTAAAGGCGAAAGTTACAGAATGAAAGAAAGTACACGGACCTTTTTCAAAAGCCAAGGAGGTGATCCTTCTATGCCTACATAATTTTTATTCTCAAGTGGGTAATTTTCAATTGAAATTTTGGTGGTGGCTGATTGGGGAGTTTTAGTTTAAGTTTATACAAAAGTAGCGCTATATCTTTTTCAGGATATGTATATCGGGGCAGAATAAGTTCTCTTCCATCGGTTGTTGGCAAATGTACATCTATCATTTGCATAGTTTTAAATTTTTCTAAGATTGCGCGTGGTGTAATACCCGGCGCATGCTGTTTTGCCTGTTGTTTTAATGTTATCTGAAGGCAATACGCCAAGAAAGATACAAAAATATGTGCTTCTATTCTATTGTCTAATTGATGATACACAGGCCTCAGATGAAGATCACTCTTAAGTTCTTTAAAGGCTTGTTCTATTTCAGTCAATAAAATATACCGTTGCCAAAGTTCTTCAGGTTCACCATCTTGTAAATTAGTTCGTAAAAGATATGTGCCTTCTTTAAATTGTTGTTCCCGAAGTTTTTCTCGATTTATTTTAAAAGTAAAAGTATCTCCCGAAATTTTTTCATTTTTCATTGGAATTCTTATATCTATAATATTCCATATTCTTCCCGCTTCTTTACGCGCTGTCCCTAATTTCATTAGTAATTCATCTCGTGTTATTTTTTTCATCTCTTTTAGCTCTTTTAGCCGTTCGTATAAATTGCGTAGTCTTCTTTGTCTCATTGACCTTTCTTT
>JYNY01000308.1 GCA_000954095.1 Candidatus Omnitrophus magneticus
ATCTATTATTTCACGCGGCAATCAATAAGTGGAATATTACTAGGCCTTTATTTAGTGAATTTAAAAAACAAAAAAGTGCTGAAAATCATAATTCCAATTTTCAATGGCTGACCCTATGGGCGCTAGAACGTAACATTCTACACAATCATCACGGAAGTATTTTTTGGAATGTCGAAAACGCATCTAAAATTAATACCATATAGTTTGACGATTTAGCATATGCCCAATTTCTATGTCATCCTTCTTTGTCCATTTTGCGCGTCTAAATTTTATCAGTATATTTTTTTGCGATTTCTATAGTTTTGTCCCGGCTTTCAT
>JYNY01000310.1 GCA_000954095.1 Candidatus Omnitrophus magneticus
GTCGCGCCGCGAGAAACTGCCCATGTTTTCATGGCATCGGCAACTTCATCCGCGAGAGTAGCATTCAATGTCTTATGATCTCTAATCGTTGCCGCTAAAGAATCAAATGCTTTTTCCGAAAGATATTTTTTCATTACCTTAAGGCTAAATACATCTTCTCCATAATTTTCTGTCACCCTTTCAACACTGTTATTACAACTTTTTTCCCTAATAAATCCCTCTTGATAAAAAAAAAAAATAAAAAAAAAAATCCTATCCAAAGACCGCCATAAAATTCACTTTTATACTGTTCATCCAATGATAAAGAATACCCT
>JYNY01000311.1 GCA_000954095.1 Candidatus Omnitrophus magneticus
TTCGTGTTGATTTCTTGAAAGCATGGCTGAGAAATAAGAAATATGGCGGTTTTAAATTAGCAGGGATTTTTTTTTTTTGTTTTTTTGTTGACAAGGAGGCTCTTGACATTTAATGCCGGCATCTCGTTTGGATGTTAATATGTGGAAGAGTGGACGCTGGCTCGTTGGAGGGAAGAGCGTATTCCGGAGAAAAATTCATTTATACCGCGTTTGAAAAAGTTGTGTCTGACTTCAGTGAAAAAACAAAAAAAGAGG
>JYNY01000312.1 GCA_000954095.1 Candidatus Omnitrophus magneticus
TAAAATTAATACATAAATCTAGCGGAGGCAGCAACAACATGGGAGCAGCTCGTTTCGATTCGACTACGATTGAGGGAGCCTGGATCAGGGTTTGAGTAGGAAAATGGGAAATGCGCAATGGCATAATCAGGGGCACGATGTTTGACGACATAACCGTCTTGTTAGTGGAAACAGGCATGGGAAAGGTAAACGGGGCTCACGGAGCTACAAAGGTTTTGCTCACGGCAAAGGACTCGCCTCCTGACATGATTATTAACCTGGGCATAGGCGGGGCTTACCCTCAAATGGGTCTCGATAAAGGCGACGTCGCGATCAGCTCGAAAGAGGTCTACGGCGACGAAGGGGTTTTCACATCAGAAGGCGACTTCCTGGGCGTCGAGGAGATAGGCATACCTCTATGCGAGAAAGACGGGCGGCCCTACTACAACGAGTTTCTCATGGACAGTAAACTAACTGAAAAGGCTCTATACATTATCTCAAACAACGCGCCACCTGGTATAAAAGTAAAGAGGGGCGTGTTTGTTACAGTGTCCACATGTACAGGCGCTAACGCGAGGGCCGTAGAACTGAGGGACAGGTACAACGGTCTATGCGAGAACATGGAGGGAGCCGCCATAGCTCACATATGCGCCATGTACGGCATCCCCATGATCGAAGTACGGGGAATCAGCAACATCGTGAGAGACCGAGACAAAAAAGACTGTAATATTAATTTAGCCGCGAAGAACTGCCAGGAGGTTGTCATCACATTGCTTGAGAATCTAAAACCTTAATTTAGTATCGCGATAAAACACCAATCTATTGATGGTGTTCCTAAACAACAAGATTTTAAGGAGTTGTAACTATGACGGTAAAAATTGTTTTAAGATTAATCGTAGATACAATAACACTTTTAGCCTCACTGCTCCGCAAACA
>JYNY01000313.1 GCA_000954095.1 Candidatus Omnitrophus magneticus
CAGTGATAACTGAAGGGAATATTTCTGATATAAGAATAGCTAAGGATAAATTAAATATTAAACCGGACAGCATATATTGTTTTGACCGTGCGTATACAGACCTTGAACTATGGAGTAATATTGACTTTTCTAAGAGTTATTTTGTGACTAAATTAAAAAACAATCTAAAATATACAGTTCTCGGACAGCATCTAGAGGCAATGAAAGACGGGATATTGTCTGATGAAAAAATAAAACTAGAAAATAAAAAATATGAAAAGAATTTAAGAATGATAAGATTTTTAGATGAAAAAAGTGACGAAGTAGTTAGTATTGTTACCAACAATTTTAAACTGTCAGCTAAAACGATCGTACAAATATATAAAACAAGATGGCAAATAGAAATATTTTTTAGATGGATAAAACAGAATTTACAAATAAAAACATTTTTGGGAACAAGTAAAAATGCGGTGATGAGTCAAGTCTGGATAGCGATGATATATTATTTACTTTTGACATATATAAAATACCAATCTAAATATGAAAAATCGTTATTTTATTTGCATAGGATAATAAAAGAAGCATTATTATCAAGGTTGACATTGATAGATCTGTTAAGCGCAACACCAGCCAGAATTTCTGATTTTAAAATTAAGGAATTTCAACTAGTTTTTTGGTGAAATAGTTTTATCGGACAGGATTGGTGTTCTATTGATAGATGTTTTGATATATTATTCCAAGAAATCTGTGAACCGTAAGTAGTGTTTATTCCTTTAAATATTTCATATAAATAGTTTTCGTTTTTATTATGTTTTAAAATGTCTCCGATAATCCACTGAATATAAATATCGAAGATTGCTTTTGAAATAGTTTTTTTTATAAGGTATTCAGAGATAGCGGGTAAGTATCCTCCGTGTAACAAGTATTCTTGTAAATATTCTGTAAGACGGCCATGAAATTTTTCGTAGTTTGTAATTTCGGTGTTGAGTGGCGTGTTTTTTATCGTGTCGCATAAAGTTGATAATTCAGGAGCTCTCAACAATACAACTTCTCTGAAAGAAAGAGGATCCTCAAGGCTAAAATAAATTCCATACCCAAGGCGCAAGAAAATTCCATAGCGATAAACCAATAAAAGTATTTGCTTTATTATGATGTTTATTTGAAGGTAGAAGGGGGATCCCCCTTCTAAAATTTTTATTTTTTTAACCTTCCATCCCTATTTATAGTTAAACTATATACGGGGGTGGTTAATATGTTAGGAGTTGCCATGTATATTACTATTAAATCTTTACTTGAAAAAGGTCTTAACAAATCTCAAATAGCGCGTGATGTTAAACATGATTGGAAAACTGTTGATAAGATAATTAAACGTATTAAATCTAATCAAAGTTTTCCAATCAAAAAACCTCATCCTCAAAAACTCGATACCTATCGAGAACAAATTATTGAGTGGATGGAACAAGGATTAAGCGGGATTTTGATTTATCAAAAACTGCGTGAAATTGAAGTAAAAATATCTTATTCAGCTATTAAACGCTTTTTAGCAGGTATTAAAAGGAAAGAAAATATATTTGTTCGCATTCATACAGAACCAGCAGAAGAAGCTCAAGTTGATTTTGGGTATATTGGCCTCACTACTGATATCAACGGGAAACGTCGTAAAACTTGGGTATTTAACATGAAACTGAGTTATTCTAGATTAGATTATTATGAAAAAACTTACGATCAAACAGTTGAAACTTTTATAAATTGTCATAAAAATGCTTTTAAATATTTTAGTGGCATACCTAAAACTGTTCGAATTGATAATTTAAAGGCAGCAATATTAGAAGCTAATTTTTATGAACCCATCTTTCAACAGCTTTATAAAGATTTTTCTGCGCATTATGGATTTACATCCATTCCGTGCAGAATTTATCGCCCCAACGATAAAGGTAAGGTAGAATCAGGGATAAAATATTTTAAAAACAATTTTGTATTAGGCCGGCAATTTAAAGATGGTGATGATTTAGACCGTCAGATTTTATATTGGCTCGAAAACACTTGCAATCGCAGAGTTCACGGCACTACTCGGAAAATCCCTAAAGAAGTTTTTCATGCCGAAGAAAAACATTTATTATTGCCGCTTCCTCTAAATAATTTTGAAATCGCTAAAGTCGGCACAAGAAAACTTTACCATGATTGCCATGTATTTATTGATTACAATTATTATTCTGCTCCTTTTGAATATGTAGGTAAAATACTTGAGATCGAAAAAACTAAATCTTTTGTCAAAATCTATTATGAAAATAAATTAATTGCTACTCATCCAACTATATCTGGTAAAGGTCTTTTCTCTACAAGCAACAGTCATTATCCAAAATATAAACTTTATTCCGAAACAGAATATCAAGAAAAATATCAAGCTAAAATGCACAATATCGGACCTTTTGCTGAACAAATGTTTTTTGCTATTTTAAAAGACTCGCCTAATCTTTGGTCAAGGAAAGTACAAGGAATAATATCTTTATTAAATACATATCCCGGCGGTGTCGTTGATTCTGCTTGTAAAAGAGCTCTTGCTTATCAAGTTTACAGTTACAAAATTATTAAAAAGATTTGCTCTAATGGCTCTTATTCTTTACCTGTCGAATTTGCAAAAGAGGAGGCGCTTGAATATGAATTCGCTTAAAAATAGATTAAAAGATTTTAAATTATCTGGAATCTGCAATTCTCTCGAAGAACGCTTGTCTTTAGCAAAACAAAAAAGTATGGGTTATTTAGAGTTCTTAGAACTATTAGTTGAGGATGAATATAATACTCGTAAAGATAATAGTTATAAAAAGAGATTCTCTCAAAGTAAACTGTCTTCTTATAAAACTATTGAAGATTTTGATTTTGCTTTCCAACCCTCAATTGATAAACGTTTAATCAATGATTGTTCTACTTGTTCATTTATTAGTGAAAAAAGAAATATCGTTTTTATCGGCAAACCGGGAACAGGCAAAACGCATCTCGCGATTGCTATCTCTATTAAAGCCTTAATGAAAGGATTTAAAGTTTTGTTTTCTTCTTGTTCTGAATTGTTATATACCTTAAATGCTTCTAAGGCGGATAATACTTATTTTAAAAAATTAGAATATTATTTATCTGCTGACTTATTAGTCCTAGATGAACTGGGTTTTAAAAAAATACCAAGCTATAGCGCTAATGATTTTTTTGAAATAATCTCTCGTAGATATGAAAAAGGATCTTTAATTATTACTACAAATAAAACTTTTGAACAATGGACTGATATTTTCGATGACCATAATTTGGCTTCTGCTATTCTTGACAGGATTGTTCATTACTCTACTATTATCAACATATCAGGTCACAGCTATAGAGCTAAATCCTTAAAAAAGGGAGGTGATTCTAACTAGTTTTTTTTGTATTTACACTATGGAATTTTCTTGCGCCTTGACTATGGATTTTTCATTGACTTTGAGGTAAGCGTCAAGAATTTGTTCTGTTATTTCTTTAAGCATTCTTTTAAAAAGTCCGTTTTTTCCTGTAAGTTCCTCAATGGTTTTACATTTTTTTAATTCTTCATCAATATTAAAAGAAATCTGCATAAAAAACCTCCTGTGTAAAAGTTAATAAAACATAGCAGACATTTTACCAGTCCGCCCGGTATGGGGCAAGCCCCATACCACCTCCCTTACTACATTATCTATTTACACAAAAGATTATACACTCCAGCGGAAAATTTTTAGAAGACTGGCCAATAATACTTTCTGGAATAGGTGAAGAAACTGGGTTTGAGTTAAAGGATTCTGCCATGGAATATTTTTTAACTACTCCGCTTGAAACTGAAGAAGATAAGCAATCTCAAAACCTCCGCGCGATTGAGATTAAACAAAGAGTTTACCGCGAAACGCGCGAGAAAGAAGGTGTCGCATTAAAAGAATATCCTTTAAACGACTTAAGTCTCGGTATATATCTCAGCATTTATAAACTTGACTGGAAACAATTCCGCGAGATTATGGATAAATATTATGATGAGTTCCATGAAAACACAGAAACATT
>JYNY01000314.1 GCA_000954095.1 Candidatus Omnitrophus magneticus
CGGAACAAGCGTCAAAGTTTATTCAAGTAAATATTTTTGACAGCAATATAACTGTAGACAAACTCGATAAAGCGCTTGAATATTCCGGGCTTGGGGCGTATCTCGGGAAAGCGAATGTTAATTTGGTGAATCAGTCTGGGAGTATTTCTCTTTCTGATACAATAAAAATAATGCAGGACACGTTTGGCGCTGATATAGACGTAACTAAAATCGCTATAGGAGACACAAATCATATAGAGCTTACAGACGAAGATAAAGACTTGCTCAATGATGAAAAACAAGCGCCGTTATATGTCCAGATGGAAGGGGAAGGAATTGTATCTGAGTTATTTAGAGTAGTAATAGAAATGTCCGCGAATAATTGCGAAGTGCCTAAAAATCTAGGTGTTGTAAAACAAATAGAGGGCATCTTACGGGCATTTATATTTAAACCAATAGGAAAAATAAATTATAAAGACATTGTAGAGAAAATGAAAAATTACGAATCAATCATCATCGCGGCGTAATTGTAGAGTTTTTGAATGCAAGTGGTTTGCAAAAAAAAGAGGATGGGTATTATGCCCATCCTCTTTTTTTATTCATTAAGCGGTTGATAATTATCCCAGCCATTCCTATCTGTCAAAATTTTACAAAATAAAAATTTTTTAAAAAAAGAGAAAAGCGAAATTCGAGCCCGAAACAATTTGGATTGCGGGAAAGACAGAATGGAATTTTTTGGTTTATTACTAATCGCTTAGTGTTTACAACATTTTAGAGTTGCCGCAAAATAAAAAAATAAAAATTTTTTATTTTTTCGCGAGTCCCGCTAGTTTTAAATTTCTTCAGTAACTACGGTTTTCTCGTCTTCAAAAATTATCTCACATTTTTTTCCTTCTAATCGAGTTAAAAGTAAATATACGGAAGGCACGACAAATAGTGTCATTATTGTGGAGAGAGTAACACCGCCTACAATTGTTATTGCCATAGGTATTCGTGTTTCCGCGCCCGGACCCATTGCAAGAGCCGCTGGTAACGCGGCCGCGATTGTGGAGATGGAAGTCATAAGAATCGGCCGTAGCCGTATAGGGCACGCTTCTATTAGAGCCTCTTTTGGGGATAATTTATTGTGACGCATTTTATTAGTAAAATCAACCAGAAGAATAGAGTTTTTTTTCACTATTCCCATGAGAAGTATTAATCCTATAAAACTATAAATATTCAAAGATTGACCGGTAAGCCATAATATTATGAGAGCGCCTGAAATACTGAATGGCAGAGCGTAAAGAACCGATATCGGATGTATATAGCTATTAAATTGTGCCGCAAGCACCATGTAGGCTATTATTATTCCCATGAGTAGCGCGAAAATTAGGCTATTGAAAGATTCTTTGAATGTTTGACTACTGCCGCTGAATACGACATTATATCCTTCAGGTAATATTTTTTTAGCGATGGATTCAACAGATTTTATTGCGGTAGCTTGAGATTTTCCTTGCGCGATATTGGCAAAAATTGTTATCGCGCGTTCGCGGTTATTGCGGGTAATAGTAAGTGCTGTTGGTTCTTCTTTTATTGATACAACATCTTTTAGTTTTACAAGTTCTCCGTGATTGTTCCAAACTTCAAGATCCATTATGTCTTCTGATTTAGAGCGTTGAGAGGGGACTAATCGGACTCTTATATCGTAACGCCTTCCTTCGCGCGTAAATTTTCCTATACGGGTTCCGCCGATAAGAGCGTTTATTGTTGTTCCTATTGTCGAGATGTTTATTCCATATTGTTCAGCTTTATCGCGGTCAGGAATGATTTGTATTTCAGGAATGTTCGCAAGATAATCAGTATCAACGTCAATCATAAGCCCTGTTTTTTCCATTTCATTTTGAATTTTATTGGAATACGCGGAAAGTTTTTTCCAGTCAGGGCCTGTAACATAAAACTCTATAGGGAATCCGCGTTTGGCAGAAAATCCAGATAAAGACATATCTTGTATTGTGGCTTTTAAATTAGGAATTCTATTAAGTTCTTTTCTAAAAATAGGCATTATTTCAGATTGTTTAAGCGGTCTTTTAAATTTCTCATCAATAGGCCTTTCTTTCGGAGGTTTTAATGTCACAAATAACATAGCCATATTTACGTCTCCGCCGCCGAAACCGCCGATTGCGGCTAGATATCCGCTGACTTCCAGTCTTGTGGTTAAAAAAGTTTCTGCTTGTTTTATTTGGCTATCTGTAAATTCCAAAGAAGACCCGCTAGGTGTTTGCAGCCGGCATAAAAACATACTTTGATCTTGAGCAGGAACAAATTCTTTACGGATATTCGGTATGAATGAAAGAGACCAGAAGAAAAATATATTAGCTAAAATTAAAACGATCCATGGGTATTTAAGAGTTTTTGCAAGTGTTAGACGGTATCCTGTTGATAGTCCCTTAAAAGAGCCTTCGATTATTTTTTTATGCCATCCTTTTTGTTCACCGCCGGCTTGCAAAAATCTTGAACAGCGCATGGGTGCTAATGTTAGAGCTTCTAGTAAAGATAATGCTACCGCTATTGAAAGAGTTACTCCGAATTGAAAAAAAAATTTTCCCATCATGCCTGACATAAACGCGATAGGTAAAAAGATGGCTATTAAAGCGATTGTTGCAACCAAGGCCGCGAAAGTGATTTGTGTAGCGCCTTTTAGCGCGGCATCAACTTTATTTAAACCTTTCTCCCGCATTCTGACTATATTTTCGAGTACAAGTATAGCATCGTCCACGACAATTCCAATAGAAAGAGACAGCGCGAGAACAGTCATAGTGTTTAACGTGAATCCTAAAAAATAAATAATTATAAAAGTTCCAAGAACGGATGTAGGTATCGCGAGAAGGATATTGATGGTGGCGCTCCAAGAGCCTAGAAATATCCAGCATACAAGAGAAGTAACTAACGCTGAAAGAATAAGAGTGAAAATTAATTCATGCATTGAATCTTCGCTGAACCGTGTGCGGTTAAAACGCACATTTATTGATATGTCTTCAGGCATATTTTTTTGAACTTCTGTTAAGCGGGTAAGAACTTTACGCGCTACAGCCACTTCGTTTGAACCCCTTTGTTTGCGTATTCCCATTCCGACTGCGGTTTTTCCCATTGAGCGCGTGATTCTACGTATATCATTTAATCCGTCTTCAATACTGGCGACATCTTTCAAATAAATCGGTTTATATATCGGTTTCCCGTTACGTTTAGGAATTAAAATATCAGAGAAATCTTTCGCGCTAGGCGCTTCGCCCATTACCCTAACATTAAATTCATTTTTTGGTGTTTCGATTCTGCCTGCCGGGACTTCTTGATGTTCTAAATTAACTGTGTTGATTATATCTTCCACAGTTAGTTCATATGATTTTAGTTTTTGTGAATCCGCCCATATGCGTAAATTTTTGTCTACAAATCCGCTTAAGAAAATTTCACCTACACCGTTTATCGTGCTGAACCGGTCTTTAAGGTGATCTTCCACATATGCCATAAGGTCTCTTAACGGCCTTTTATCAGAATATACCGCGAGCCACAAAATAGGCTGATCATCTGGATTTGTTTTAGTTATAATAGGAGGGTCAAGGTCTTTAGGGAGCGACCGCTGGGCTTGGTTAAGTTTTGTTTGGACATCTTGAAAAGCGACATCAATATTTCTTTCGAGTTCAAATTCAACTGTTATAGTCGCAGTCCCTTGTTTTATGGATGAAGCTACTTGTTTGACGCTTTGTATCGTCATAATTGAGTCTTCAACAATATCCACAACATCTGATTCCATTACTCCAGGTGACGCGCCTTCCCATGTCAGATTTATTGAAATGACAGGGAAGTCAATATTAGGTAATTGGCTTATACCCATTCGGCTGAAACTTATAAGCCCGAAAAACATTAACGCGTACATTATCATCCACGCGAAAACAGGGTTTTTTATTGAGATTCTGGAGATACTCATTTTGTTTCCATTTGAGGTATATCGCCTACCGCGGCGCGAAGCTCAGAGTAATAGCGGCGGTTTTCATAATAAACATTATAAAAATTTTTGCGGGTTGTTTCTAAAGTTTCTATGGCTGACAACACATCAAGATTGTTTACCATGTTGACTTTATAATCTTCTGTTTGAAATGTATAATTTTCTTCAGCGGATTTTAAAGCTTTCGACATCGCGGTAAGTTTCGCGGAAGATATTAAAACAAGGCTGTACAAATTATTTATTTCCCTTATTGCGTTTCGTTCAGTTTCTTTGTAGGAGAGCTTCATTTGTTTTTCTTCAGAATTCGCCTGTTTTACCGCGCCGATGGTTTCTAGCCCTTCGAATATAGGGATATCCAGAGTGATAAGCGCGCTCCAGTCTGTGTCGCGAGGCATTGATGTTTTATGGCCGTAATAATTGGTTTCTAAATTTACTTCCGGTAAAAATCCGGTTTTAGCTATATAAGATTTTTTCCTTGCCGCGTCAAGCGCGTATTTCGCGGCTAAAATTTCCGGGCGATTTGGAATTTCTTTTAGGTATTCAGTTATATTTTTTAGATTAATATCTGATTTTTCTTCTTCCGCGATATGTTCTATTCTTTGGCCTATAAGAAATTCCATAAGATGAGTAGCTGTGGTTTTTTGAATTTTTACGGATTCGATTTCAGCTTCGAGATTAAATAATGTTACTTCTGTTGATGAAATTTCGCTTGGTCTTGATTTGCCGAGACTCACCCGTTTTTTTAATTCAGATATACGGTCATTCAATATTTTTTTTGTCATTTCTAATGTGTTAAACGTTTCTTCTAATTCAAGTAAAAGATAGAAGGTGTCTGAAACATCAATGAAAAGGGCGCGTTCCGCGTGTTTTTTTTCATATATTTTTTGGTTAATTTCAGCTTTACTCCCCGCCATTCCGGCGAATTCTTTGAATCCCGCGAAGAGCGTTTGTTTAAATACAAATTTTTGTTCGAAATTTTCTTTTTTGTAGGATGGATTATCTGTATTTTGAATAGTGTCTGTCCTTGAAAAATAAACATGAGGGAGTATAGTCCCCAATGCTTGCGTGAACACGGCTTCTGCTTCTTTTATTTTTTCTCGGTTTATGGCGATTACTTCGCTTTGTTTTAGCGCGAGTTTAAAAAGAGTTTCAAGAGAAAAACTTTTAGAATTTCGCGCGGAGGATATTTCTGTATTTTCTTTCGCAAAAGATATTTTTATAAAAGATGTGGATATAAGAGCTATTGATAAAAATAGTGAGGCTAAAGTTTGGAGGCATCTGCCGTTTTTATTATTCCCGTTTTGTTCTCTGTCATTCCCGTTTTGTTTTTTGTCATTCCCGCGAGAGCGGGAATCCACGCGGGTATCTAAACATTCTACGCACCGGGGAAAACTGTGATGAATTTTTACGGTTAATTTTTTATAGAGGTTAATTTGTAAATCATTTAAAAAGCCTAAAAAAAATCTTTTCATGATTTAGTCTCGCTTACTAATTTTACAACTTGTTCTAAAATTCTAAGATATTCTTTGCGGTCACGTGCCGAAATATTTTTGAATAAACGTACTAAGTGCTTATGTTTATGTTTTCTTATGGTTTCAATGATTGAACGGCCTTTTGATGTTAATTCTATTTTAACAAGCCTGCGGTCGGAATTGTCTTTTTTTCTTAAGATAAGCCCCTGAATTATCAGCCGGTCGGTAAGCCCTGTTGTAGCCGCTTTTGAAGTTTTAAAAAATCGTGCTAATGTAGTCATCGCGCTCGCGCCGTTAGCGTAAAGATAATCAAGCGCCCAAAACTGGGGCAATGTGATTTTTCCTTGAGATAAGTAGTCGCTTTCATATTGCGAAATAGCACTAGCTATCCGAGGATAAAGTCCCATCATTTTTTCGGCAAATTCATTAATATTCATATTACGAATGGTTAATATTATTAACTAATTTATTTAGAAAAGTATAACGGAGCTTGTTTAAAAAGTCAATAGTATCGTAATCATTAGGCGGTTAATAGAGTTCTTGCGTAACTTGATTTAACAACTCAAAATTATAAATATTTTTAAAATATTATAAAACCTGTATGGA
>JYNY01000315.1 GCA_000954095.1 Candidatus Omnitrophus magneticus
AATTTTTTTTCGACCCCATTTTTTTGTATAAAAGAATGGGGTCTTTTATTTTACGGTCATTCCTACTTAACCACTTTAGACACAAAAAATTATACAGTGCCCATAGCGCTCCGATTTCGTTGGGTGCATGGGCGCGGATTTTTTTGATCGGGCTATCGATTTTCATTATTTTTGAGATTGAGAAATGGATCCAGCTTCGTGTTTTACGCAAGAAATAAGAGATTGAAGTGTATTAATGCTTTGGTTGATAGAGGCTTTTCGCTGTTCTAAAGTACTTAGACCGGCGATGCGGAGCAGGGATTTGCCAGAGAATCTTTTAAGCAGTGATTGATCTTTGATGTTATAAAACAGCGGTTTCAGTGGATTTTAGTCTATTTCGTGATAAAATACCTTTATCATAAGGCAGGGACTCGTTGATTGGCTCGCCTAGGGATATTAAAGCCCCCATGCTACGTTTTCGGTAAAGTTTCACAAATAGGCTTATTTCAAGGGGTTGCGTAGTTCGCCCAGCGTCCACTTCGAGCCGCCATTGTTGACGCACAGGCGAACCCTGTGTCAATTTTAATGTAAAAATACCCAAAAATATCGATTGAAAATTACCCACTTGA
>JYNY01000316.1 GCA_000954095.1 Candidatus Omnitrophus magneticus
CAATTCTTGCGCTGATAGTCGGCATTTTTGTTGTGAAAAATAAATATTTAGGGACTCAGCTTTATTTGCCTTTTTTAAAAGATGTATTATTTCATTTGGTAATTTTTTATTTTCTTTTTCTTTTTTTTGTTAAAACCTTGGCATTTTGGAAGTTGAAATCCCAAGAAGTTTTTCCTTTTGGGCCTTGAGGGAAATAAGAGAAGAAGAAATATCCGCACGACAAGCGGACTCTTCCGCGAAA
>JYNY01000317.1 GCA_000954095.1 Candidatus Omnitrophus magneticus
TCCTGCGCAAGCAGGAATCCATACAGGTAAAAAGGGAGTGAAAAAATTTTAAAAACTAAAAAATCGTAGTTGTGACACAGCCGCGAAAGCGGGAATCCATAAGGGTTTTATAATATTTTTAAATGGTTATAATATATATGGATTTTTGCTTAGCTCGGAATACCGACTTTAATAATTAACTTTTCAATTACCATTCGCTTAGTGATTACAACTTTTTAAACAAATTTTAATATGAAAACGCCTGAAAAAAAAATTATAAAAAAAATTCTTATCGCGCGGACAGATCGTCTGGGCGATGTTGTTTTAACCATACCTATCATAAAATTTTTTCGTCAAAAATATCCTTCCTGTTTTATCTCTGTTTTAGTCCGGCCGTATACTAAAGATATTTTTCAAAATAATCCCGATATTGATGAAACAATTATTTACGATAAAGAACGCCTCCGCGGAAATATATGGAACACAATAAAATTCGCCCTATTTTTAAAATCTAAAAAATTTGACGCTTGTATAGCGTTTAATCCGTCGTCGCGTGTTCATTTAATATTTTTTTTAGCGGGAATTCCGATACGTATCGGGTATAACAGAAAATGGGGAATATTTTTAAATAAACGTTTTTCTGATACCAAACATAAAGGTCTAAAACATGAATCAGAATATAATTTTGATCTTTTGAAACAAGCAGGTTTTGACACGCGGGGCGCGGATATTACGCCTTTTATCCCGCCTTGCGAATCAACGCGAAAAATAGTCACGGCTTTATTAGAACGTGAAAACATCACAGATAAAATTATCGCGATTCATCCGGGCGCGAGTTGCCCTTCTAAAATGTGGCCGCTTGAAAGATTCGCGGAGATATGTGATAGATTAGAAAAAGAAAAAAAATATAAAATTATCCTTGTAGGCGGCAAAGAATCAATAGAATTGGAAAAACCATAAAAAACAAAACACACGCTGACATAACAGATTTATCCGGTCAATTAACAATACAAGAATTGGCGGAATTATTAAGAAGATCTATTCTTTTTATTACGAACGATTCCGGGCCTAGCCATGTCGCGAGTGCTGTCGGTACGAATTGTGTAGTTATATTCGGAAGAAACGACGCGGGACTTTCTCCAGTAAGATGGCGGCCGTTAGGCGCGAATAATATTGTTTTACATAAAAATATAGACTGCCTGAAATGCCTTGCCCATAATTGCGATAAAAATTTCGCGTGTTTAAAAGCGATAACAGTGGAAGATGTTATGAAGGCGGTTACTGTTATAGAACATTCGGGGACGGCTAAGAATAAAAGTATTTTTCAGGGTAAAGACGGCGCACGGGGCAAATAAAAAACCCAAGACCTTTTGGATTCAGCCTTGGGTTTCTACAGTTGGAAAACAACCGTAGGAAGGTGAGAAAAACAGATTTATTATAACCCCCAATGGTTCCCTTTGTCAAATGATTTAACGGTTTAAAGAGAGTAAGCAATGACTAAAATAAATAAAAAAATAATACTCGCGTCCGCGTCAAAAAGACGCGCTGAAATTCTTTTATCCTGCGGAATAGTCCACACGATTATTCCCAGCGGTATGGATGAAATAATGGACCAAACTATCCCTATAAAAAAAATAGTTCTCCATAACGCTAAAATAAAAGCTGAGGCGGTTACTAAAAAAGTTAAGAATGCCGTAGTAATAAGCGCGGACACGCTTGTCACGCATGACGGAGAAATTATCGGAAAACCTAAAGATGAACGCGATGCTAAGAGGCTGTTAAAAAAATTCTCGGGAGAAAATATTGAAGTTTTCACGGCGATATATATAGTAGATGTCACAACTAGCAAAAAATCATACGGTGTTACTAAAAGCGATGTGCGTGTCGCTAAAATAAATGATAAAAATATAAATAAAATTTTTCCTCTTTTAGGGCCGTATGATAAGGCCGGCGGATTCTCGATAGAAGGCGCCGGGTCTATTCTTTTTGATGATATACGCGGTTCATATTTTAATATCTTAGGGCTTTCCATGATGGCGCTACGCCGTCTATTTGAAAAAATAGGCCTTGATATAATCGATTTTGTAACCATCCCGCTACAGGATAAAAATTCATAATAAAATGAAAAAATATTATACTATCCCCTTTTTTATTCCACATAGAGCGTGCCCTTTCAAATGTATTTTTTGCGACCAAAAAAAAATTATAGGCAGTCCCGCTAATAGCGCGGAAATATATGACATAGCGCTGAAAATACCGGAAACAGTAGAAAAATATTTATCAACTATGCGTCATGGCACAAAGACACATATAGAAATAGGATTTTTCGGCGGAACATTTACAGGGCTTAACGAAGAGTCTCAAAAAATTTTATTAACTCCCGCGTATCAATTTGTGCAATCAAAAAAAATTTTCGGCATAAGGCTTTCTACTCGTCCTGATTTTATAGATCAAAATAAACTGAAATTATTAAAAAACTTCGGGATTACAACCATAGAACTCGGGATACAATCCATGTCTGACTCGGTTCTTAGAGCTTCAAAACGCGGCTATACCGCGAAAGACGCGGAAAACGCGTCAAAATTAATCATCACGGAAGGCTTTAATTTAGGACATCAAATAATGCTGGGACTTCCTGAAAGTTCTTTTGAAGATGAATATAATACAGTAATGTCCGCGGTAAAGTTAAAGGCGCTCGAGGTTAGAATTTATCCGCTTATTGTTATCGAAGGCACGGAAATAGCCCTATTATGGAAAGAAAAAAAATATCTTCCGTTAACAATGGAAGAAGCGGTATCACGTTCAACGCGACTTCTTGATTATTTATATTCAAACAATATAAAAGTTATTAGATGCGGCCTACACCCGTCTGAAACGCTACTAAAAAAAGAAAACATTTTAGCCGGGCCGTTTCATCCATCGTTCAGACAAAAAGCCGAAAGTAAACTTTTCGGAGACATGTTAAAAAAAATCTCTTTGAACGAAAATATTATAAGCGTGCATTATAACCCCAATGATGAACAGTCGTTCTACGGCTTTCAAAAGTATAACCACGATACTATTAATCAAATAAAAAAGAAAAACATACAAATCTTAAAAGATAGAGCTATCCCTGTAAAAAGATTAGGATATAAAACACAGTCCGAAATAATAATAACCGCGTAATGATCGTGTTGCCTCATTGAAAAACGTAACCAGAGTAGTAGTAATTTTTCTTTTTTGCATTCGCAACTTGAACTAGGTATTTTTTGTTTTTAAAAAGTTTTTCTCTGGATTTACTTGTATGGATTCCTGCGTGCGCAGGAATGACAGGATGGGGTCAGGCTCTATCATTCCCGCGTCCTCTTCTATCATTCCCGCGTCCTTTTCTGTCATTCCCGCGAAAGCGGGAATCCATGGGAGTTACGTCCCGTCTGACATTTTAGCGAAAGAGGCTGTAACGCAATTACAATTTTTTATTTTTAAAAAGTTTTTCGCTGGATTTACTTGTATGGATTCCTGCGTGCGCAGGAATGACAGTGTGGGTCTAGGCTCTGTCATTCCTGCCCCGTGTCACGGCACGGGGTAAACTACAGCGGGAAGCCATATAAGGGTTTTATGATATTTTTGAAATGGTTATAACATATATAGCTTCCTCGTCC